>JAEUJG010000102.1 GCA_016794765.1 Spirochaetaceae bacterium
CGGTCCCTCGCGACGAGCATCCTCGTGAAGAGGAGGGCGATGAGGGCCGCGAGGGCCAGGGCGACGGCGAAGGAAACCAGCGAGGCGGCCCCGATCGCGCGGATCGTCGGTCCGAAGGTTTGGGCCACGTACTCCTCGACGCTCGAGATCTTGGCGAAGGGGAAGCGGGCGGCGTAGGCCGCGGCAAGGCTCCCCGCCTTCGCCGGCTCGGCCAGCTCGGCGCCGATCGTGCTCCACATGACGGGGGCCGCGCCGTCCTCGAAGGAAGCCTTCGCGGTCTTTCCCCCGTTCGTGACGTCCGAATAGATGCCGCTCACGACCAGGCGGCGCCGCCGCGTCCCGTCGGAGAGTTCGAGACCGTCGCCGATCCCCTTGCCGAGGTCTTCGGCGCTCATCGCGGATAGGGCGATCTCCTCCCTGGAGGCCGGAGCCCCTCCTTTCGCGTAGGCGACGGGGAAGACGCCGTGGTCGCCCGATTCGACCTTGAGGATGGCCTCGGCCCCGTCCGCGCCGCGGACGGTGTAGGCGCGGGCCGTGAGGACGACGCGGCGCTTGATCGCGGGATCGGCGCCCATGGCGGCGGCGAGTTCGGCCGCCCGTTCGGCGATGCCGTCCACCCCTTGGATGTCGGCGCGGAGGTCGCAGCGCCCGATGCCGAGATAGGCGCAGAAGCCCGGCGAGGAGACGGTCGTGTGGAGGTTCCGCGGAACCAGGGCGATGAAGGCGGAGACGACAAGGACCGCCAGCATGGTGCCGTAGAGCCGCTTCCGCGACAGGACGTCCTTGAAACCCAGCAGGGTGTTGACGCCGAGCGCGGCCTCGAGGCCCGGGGGCCCCCCCGCGGCGAGGCGGAGCCGGCCGGCCCGGGGCGCTTCCCGCGCGGCGCCGGAGCGCAGGGCCTCGGCCGGCGAGATCCGCCTGAAGCGCCCGAGGAGGCCGCGGACGTAGGCGAGGACGGCCAGGGAGACGAGGGAGGCCCCGCAGAGGCCGATCGCCGGAGCGAGGGCGGATTTCCCGCCTTCGCCCATGAAGAGGCGGAGGTTCGCGAGGAGGGGGCCGCGGAGAAGGAGGGAGAGGGTGAAGCCGAGAAGGCTTCCCGCTCCGGAAAGGACGGCGTACTTGGCGAGGTAGGCCCGCCGGATGTCGGAGACGCGGAGGCCGATGGCGCGCATCGCGCCGATCTCGCGGCGGTCCTCCTCGATCTTCGCGAGGAGGGTGAGGCGGATGCACAGGAGGGCCACGGCGGTGACGAGGCCGCCCGCGAGAAGGAGGACGGCGATCATGAGGCCGTCGGACATCGCGTTCATGAGCCTGAAGAGGGGCTGGCTTACCCGCGGCCCGTTCGCCTCGAGCCCGGCGGCGACGTAGGCCGCCTCCACCTCGCCGAGCCGCTTCGGATCGTGGAGCCGGAACTCGACGAGGTATTCGACGCTCCCGAGTCCGCGGAGCGCCGCGTAGTCCGCTTCGTTCACGATGAAACGCTTGGAGGAGGAGAGCGTGGAGTTCATCTGGGAATCGCGGACCCAGCCGGCGATCCGGAAGTCGCGGCCCAGGATCCGGGCGCGGTCGCCGAGCCGCGCGCTTCCGTCCTTGCGGTAGCAGAGGGGGACATACAGCTCGCCGGGGAGGGCCATGATCGGCCTGCCCCCGAGGTCGAGGAGAAAATCGAAGTCGCCGCCCTGGACGGCCAGGCCGTTGTCCTGCACGCTCCCCGAAAGGCTCCGGCCGCCGAGCTCGAAGTCCGCGCCGTCGGCGTTGAGGAATTCGAGGACCTGGAAGCGTTCGACCTCGGGCCGCGCCGCGGCGAAGGCTTCGAGCCGGGGAAGGTCGATGGGGCCCGAGTGCATTTGGAGGAGGTGCGGGGTCGCCGAGGCCTCCATGAGCGCCTCGATCGCTCCCGCTACTTCCACGGCCAGGGTTCCGGCCAGGGAGACGAGAAGGCCCGAGGCGGCGACGAAGAGCAGCGTCGCGAGGGAGGCGAGCGGGCTTTTCCGGATGTCGTTGCGGATGATCCTGTGGAACATGCTGCCTCGTGCGGTCTGGGGTACGGCGGGGAAAGGAGAGAGTCCGGCGGCGCCTCGGGCGCCCTCCGCTTGTTTCGCGGACTGGCGCCCTCGGCCCGCCTCTCGGACTTTCCGGGAGCCATACTGGACCTCAACGCCTTTGGGGACCATCCATCGAAGGATGGATTTTCCGGATTGTTTCGGCGCTCCATCGCGGGAACGCCCTTGCCTCGGTCTTCCCGGCGCGTTACCTTCCTAGACGCATGAACGCCGCATTGCTTTCCGGGAAGATCCGCGTCCCCGCTCCGCCCAGGACCCTCGTTCCCCGTCCGGGCCTCAGGCGGATCCTGGAGGAGGGTCTGGCCCGCCCCGTGGTTCTCGTCTCCGCCCCCGCGGGATTCGGCAAGACCTCCCTCGCCGCGGAGTACCTCGCGTGCCTGCGGGAAGGCGAGCGGGGCAGGGAAGGCGGGACGGCGCTCCGGGCCGCCTGGCTTTCCCTCGATCCCGAGGACGACGACCCCGTCCGGTTCTGGGCCTCGGTCGCCGCGAGCCTGGACCGGGCCGAAGCCGAGGCGGGGGGCGGGCCGGGGGCCGGGGAAACGCCCTTCCGCTACCTCTCGGAGGCGGCCTCCTCCCTCCAACCTCCCTCCATCGCCGAGCTTTCCTCCTCCATCCTCCAGGCCGCCGAGCGGTCGGGCCGCCGCTTCCTCCTCGTCCTCGACGACTTCCACCTCCTCTCCTCCCCGGCGGTGCTGGATTCCTTCGCCCGCTTCGCCGAGCGCCTGCCCGAGTCCTTCCGCCTCCTCATCCTTTCCCGCTCGGATCCCCGCCTGCCCCTGGCGCGCTTCCGGGCCCGCGGCAAGCTCGCGGACCTCCGCGCGGACGAGCTGCGCTTCAGCGACGAGGAGGCGGAGCGCTTCCTGAACGCTTCCCTCGGGAGCGGGCTTTCGAGCGAGCAGGCGGCCGCCATCGACCGCAAGGCGGAGGGCTGGGCCGCGGGCCTCCAGATGGCGGCCCTTTCGCTGGCGCGCCGCGGCGATCCCGAGGCCTTTATCCGCGGTTTCTCCGGCAGCGACCGCTTCGTCCTCGAGTTCCTCGTCGAGGAGGTCCTGGCGGCCCAGCCCCCCGAGCTCCGGGACTTCCTCTTCGCCAGCGCCCTTCTCGACCGCTTCTGCCCCTCCCTCCTCGACGAGGCGATCCATCCGGAAGGCGGCTCGGAGGAAATGCTCAGGCGGCTCGACGCCGCCAATCTTTTCCTGGTTCCCCTGGACGACGAGGGTACCTGGTACCGCTATCATCACCTCTTTTCCGAGACGCTCCGCGCGCGGCGGAAGACGCTCAGCCTGCCGGGCGAGCGAGGGATCCTGCTCGCGGCCGCGGGCTGGCACGAAGCGCGGAAGGAGTCCGAGACCGCCGTCGGCCTCCTCCTCCGCCTGGGCGAGATCCGGCGCGCCGCCGACCTCCTCGACACGATCGCCTATCCTCTCCTGTCCCGGGGGGAACGCTTTACCTTGGAGGCGCTCCTCGGGCGGATCGGCCGGGAGGAGGTCCTGCGCCATCCGGAGCTGGCCCAGATCGCCGCCTGGACCCTGGTTTTCGCCGGCAAGGCGGAGGAGACCGACGCCTTCCTGGACGGCCTCGAGGCGGCGACCGCCGAAATGGTCGAGGGCAAGGACAAGCGGGACCTCCGCGGGGCGGCCGCCGTGATGCGCGCCTTCGCGGCGCTCCAGCGCGGCCGCCTCGCGACGGCCGAAGCCAAGGCGGGCGAGGCGGAGGCCCTCCTCGGCGAGGACCGCCCCTTCGCGCGGAACATGGTGCCCTTCGTCCTCGGGAGTTGCCTCAGGGCGCGCGCCCGCCTGCCGGAGGCCATGGTCCAGGTCGAGCGCTTCGTCGGGCAGGCCCTGGCCTGGGGCGATGTCTGGAACATGATGATGGCCTTCTACGAGGGCAGCCTCACCGCCCGCTGCAGGGGCAGGCTGGCCCTGGCCGAGGACTATTACCGGCGGTCCCTGGCCGAGTTGTCCCGGCGCGGGATCGGGAATTTCGGCTCCTCCTGCAAGGTTCACGGCAACTACGCCGAACTCCTCTACGAACGGAACGAACTCGAGCGGATCGAGGAGCTCCTCCGCCGCTACGCCGACGGCGGTGAGGACTGGGTCCTGCCGACCGACATCCTGGTCGCCCTCTCCCCCCTCGTAAAGGCCCGGATCGCGACCGGAGACTTGTCGGGAGCCGACGAGCTCCTGGAGCGGGCCGCCCGGATCGAGGCGAAGACGGGCATCTTTCCGCGCATCAAGGTCCTCTTCCGCGATCTCAGGATCCGCCGTTCCATCGCGGCCGGGGCGCCCGTCGCGCCTGCGGCTCCAGACTACCCGCCGGAGCTCGTCGCGGAGGCCCAAAGCGTCGAGGCGAGCGACCTCCGCCTCCTCTGCGCGCTTGGCCGCTTCCCCGAGGCCGCGGAACGCGCGGGGCGGCTCGCGGCCGCCGCGATGGCCGGGGGCGGGCTTTCCCTCTTCATCGAGGCCAAGGCGGTGGAGGCCGTGGCCCGATCGGGGGCGGGCCAGGCGGCCGGCGCCGGGAAGGCCCTTGCGGAGGCCTTGCGCGCCGCGCTCGGCGAGGCTTTCGTCCGGACCTTCGTGGACCTGGGGGAGGGCATGCGACGCCTCCTTGCCGACCTCCGCGCCTCCGGCGGCGAGGAGGGCGAAGGCGCCGACCTACGGGCCTACGCCGCGCGCCTCCTTTCGGCCTTCCCCGCCGGGGAGCGGCGGGGCCGGACCGCCGAGCTCGTGAGCGAACGGGAAAAGGAAGTCCTGATCCTCCTCGCGGAAGGTTCGACCAACCGGGAGATCGCCGAGGCCCTCTTCATCTCCGAGGGCACGGTGAAGACCCACGTCCACCACCTGGCCGAAAAGCTCGAGGCCAAGAGCCGGGGCGCCATCGTCCAACGCGCGCGTGTCCTCGGCATCCTGTAGCGGAATCCATCCTTTAGGGGATGGGCCCGCCCCCGGTTGATCGCCAGACTGCTCCTGGAACCCGGCCGCCCCGCGCGCGCGTCGGGCCGGGAGGTGCCATGGAGACAGCGCAAGAACTGAAGGCCTGGGCGACGCTGGCGGAGGGGCGCCTCCTCCGCGGGTCGGGCCGCCGCGCCTATCCGCCCTTCGTCGCCGACCATCCCGCGCCGGGTTCGGACGACCAGGGACCAAGCTCCTTGGAGCTCTTTCTCGTGAGCCTCTGCGGCTGCGCGGCCGGCGCCGTTTCCCACGTCCTCGGAAGCTCCGGGCGCGACTTCGCGGAGCTGTCGGTCCGGGCCGAGGCGACGCGACGGACCGAGCATCCGACCCACTTCAAGGGCATCCGACTCGGGGTCGAGCTCCTGTCTGCGACGGTCACGGAGGAGGAGCTCGTGGAGGCCGTCGGACTGGCGGAATCGGACATCTCGCCGGTGTGGAACATGATCAAGGACAGCGTGCCGGTGACCTTCACCTGCTCGGTGCGGAAGAGTGGAGACAGGATGGAAGCGAGGGGCTTTTCGCTCCGGAAGGCGGGCGTCGACGACGCGCCGCTCATCCACGCCATGCAGGTCGAGGCCTTCGCGGGGCTCCTCGCGAAATATCGGGACCGGGACCTCAATCCCGGCGCGGAAGAGTTGGAGAAGGTCGTCGCCAAGTCGCTCCAGGAGCGCACGGACTATTACCTGATCCTGTGCGGCGGGGAGAGTGCGGGCGCGGTCCGGGTCGTCAGGCTCCGGGGCGGCGAGCGTTGCAGGATCAGCCCCATCTTCGTCCTTCCCCGTTTCCGGGGCCGGGGACTGGCGCGGGAGACCTTCAGGACGCTCGAGGATGCCTACCATCCGGCCGAGGGCTGGGAGCTCGAAACCATCCTCGAGGAAGAAGGCAATTGCCGCCTGTACGAAAGCCTGGGCTACGCGCGGACCGGCAGGATCGACGAGGTGAAGGAAGGCATGCACATCGTCCACTACGAAAAGGTGCCCTGAGCGCGCTCGTCGCTCGTCGGCGATCCCGCGGGCGCCGGCCGCCGATTCAAAGGAGAAACAACGGCATGAAAGCAAGAACCCTTATCCGCTTCGCCCTTCCGGGGCTCGCCCTCTGCGCCGCCGCGTCCTGCGCCGGCTTCGTCTACAGCTCCACCGGCAGGTCCTGGGTGGTCCGGGCCGGCGAGACGATCGATTCCGACGCCATCCGCGCCCGCCGCGCCGTCGCCTTCCAGGCGAGCGGCAGCCTGGACGCCGGGTCGGTGACCGCCTCGATCCTCCGCGACGGCGTCGTGACGGGGCCGCCGGTCTCCATCCGGGCGGGGAGCGTGGACGAAAAGGTCGCCTTCGCCTTCGAACCGGGACTGTGGTCCTTCCGCGCCGAGGCCGACGGGGAGGCGCGGGGCGAGCTTTTCCTCTCGATCAGCGACCGCTAGGCAGGGGCTCCGGGCCGGAGGGCGGAGGCGACGCGATCCCCTCGGGGAGGAGGGCCGCGAGTCCGGCGGGATCGCGCAGGGTCTTGAGCTCCCAGTGGGCGGGGAGGAGGCGGCGGTATTGCGGTGACGCATAACGCTCGTCGACGAGGAGGACGAAGCCTCGGTCCGTCTCGGAGCGGATGACGCGGCCCGCGGCCTGGATGATCCGGTTGACGCCGGGATAGAGGTAGGCCCAGTCGTAGCCGTCGCCGAACCCGGCCTCGAAGAAGTCGCGGTGGAGGTTGTTGGCCGCGTTCACCTGGGGCAGGCCCACGCCGAAGACGATGACGCCGACGAGGCGCTCCCCGACGAGGTCCACGCTCTCGGCGAAGGCGCCGCCGGAGACGGCGAAGCCCCGCGTCCCCCGCTCGCGTTCGAAGGCCGCGACGAAGGCCCCGCGCTCCGCCTCCGACATGCCCGGGCCCTGCGCCGTCCAGGTCGCCGGCATCTCGGACTCCCCGAGCAGCCGGGAGAGCAGGGCCTCCTGGAAGGCGAAGGAGGGGGAGAACACGAGGAGGTTGCCCGCCACCGCCTCGAAGGCCCGGCCCACGATCTCGGCGTAGGGCCCGAGGTTGCGCTCCCGGTCCTTCCAGCGCGTGGACACGCGGCAGTGGGCCAGGTAGGCGCAGTTCTCCGGCGGGAAGGGCGAGGGCAGGTCGACGAAGCGGGCGGCCGGGTCGGGGGCAAGGAGCCGCATGAAGTACTTCGGCGGGGCCAGGGTCGCGGAGAAGAAGACGGCGGCCTTCTGGTCGCCGAGGACCTCGGAGAGGGGCCCCGAGGGATCGACGCAGAGGAAGTCGAGCCGGAAGTCGCCCGGCCGGTTGGAGACCAGGGTCCGGTGCGACGAGGCATCGTAGCGCGAGAGCACGCCGGAGAGGCGGACGAGATCCCAGTAGAGCTCGAGGACGGGCGCGGAGAGGGGGGGCCCCTTTTCGAGGAGGGCGTCGAGGCCGTCGACCGTCTTCTCCAGGGCCTCCGCGAGGCGGGCCGGCGGCGCGGTCCTAGTTTCCTCATAATTGGCGGGGATTTCCTTCCGGAGCGCGAGGAGGGCCGCGTTGAGGCCGGCGAGGATCTTCTTCTCCGCCGGGGCCGCGGCCCGCCTCGCCTCCAGGACGCGGCGCTTGGAGAGGCCGCCCGAATGCATCGCGCGCGAGCGGTCGACGAGGTTGTGCGCCTCGTCGACGAGGAAGGCGAAACCGGTCTTGCCCTGGAGGAAGTAACGCTTCAGCCTGACGGCGGGATCGAAGCCGTAGTTGTAGTCCGCGACGACGACGTCGCAGTGGAGGGACAGGTCGAGGGAAAGTTCGAAGGGGCAGGCCTGGTGCCTCCGGGCGAGCTCCTCCACCGCGGCGCGCGGGAATGAGCCGTGCTCGCCGAGCTCCGCGAGGGCGGCCCGCGCCTTGGCGAAATAGTCCCGCGCGTAGGCACAGCGGGCGGCGTCGCAGGGAGGGCGCCAGCCCCGCGGGCCTTCGTCGCCGGCGGCGCCTTCCGCTTCCCGCATGAAGCAGATCTTCCCCTTGGCCGTGATGCCGATCCAGCGGAGGCCGACGAGGCCGGACGCGAGGATGCCCAAGGCTTTTTCCGCAGCGGCCGCGCCCGAGCTCTTGGCCGTGAAGAAGAAGAGCTTGTCCGCGTGGCCCCGCCCGAGGGCCTTGAGGCCGGCGTAGAGGACGGCCATCGTCTTGCCGATGCCGGTCGGGGCCTGGAGGAAGAGGTTCCCGCCGTCCCGGATCGTGCGGAAGACCTCCCTCGCGGCCTCCCTTTGGCCGGAACGGAAGTCGGGGAAGGGAAAGGCGAGGTCCTCGAGCGCGGCGTCGAGCGCCGCCCTGCGGGCGGCCAAGCCGTCCAGCCAGGCGAGGAAGGCGGAGACGGCCTTCCCGTAGCGCTCCTCGAGTTCCCCGCGGCTCAGGACCGACGCGAAGACCTTGGTCCGTCCGCTTCCGCGATGGACATAGACCAGGTCGAGGGAGAGTTCCTGCGCGCCTTCGGCGAGGGCGTAGAGCCAGGCGTAGAGGCCGAGCTGGGCGACGTGGGCGGGATTCCGGTCCGGGGCGAGCGTTTCGGGATCGAGGCCCGTGGACTTGATCTCCTCGAGGTGGACGAGGCCCTCCGCCTCGTAGACACCGTCCGCGCGACCCGAAAGCTCCAGCGTGACATGGGCGCCGGGGAAGCCTCGGGAAAGTTCGACCTCGGCGCGGTAGCCCTCGATCCCCCTGGCCTGCAGCCGGACGTGCGCTTCCCGTCCAAGGCTCGCGGCCCGTCCCGTCGGAGCCGCCTCTCCGAGGTCGCCTTCCTGGAAGAGGCGCTCGGAGAGGCTGCGTACGCTCAGCTTGACGATCCCGGGCTTGGCCATGCCGCGATTCTACCAGCTTTGCGGCCGGGCAAGGAGAGGCCCGCGGCCGATCCCGGCCGATCCCGACAGCTCCCGGCCGCACCCCGTTCGGCTACAAGGGTTTTCTCCCTTGCCCCGGCGCCCGGCCGCGCGTAGGATCGGGACATGCGGCCGCGGGACGGCCGCGGAGGTGGGCATGAACATCGATTTCCGCAAGATCGACGAGGATAATTTCGACGAGTGCGTCGGCTTGTCGGTCCGCGAGGACCAGCGCTTCGTCGCGTCGAACCTTCGTTCGCTGGCCCAGGCCTGGCTGAACCCCGAGGCCCTGCCCCGGGCCATCTACGTGGAGAACGTCATGGTCGGCTTTGTCATGTACCTCGTCGACTCGGGCGGCGGCAAGCTCTATCTCTGGCGCTTCATGATCGACCAGCGGCACCAGGGCAAGGGCTACGGGACCGCGGCCCTCGGCCTCCTCGAGCGGATCGCGCGGGCCCTGTCCGGCGTCGTCCGCATGGAGCTCAGCACCGCTCCCGACAACGCGAACGGGATCAAGGTCTATACGAAGTTCGGCTTCGTCGACACGGGCATCCTGGACGACGGCGAAGAGGTCTTCGTCAAGGAGTTGCGCTAGGCGGGCGGCGCCGGGTCGACCGGCGGCGGGGCGGCCTCCCCCGAAGGGGGGAATCATGGTATCATCCTTCCGCCCGCCCGCGACCGCGGCGGGCACCGAAGGGAGCTTGCATGGCGACGTTGCCCGATATCGACCTCTCCGCGACCCGGCGCCCGCCGCGCCTCCGCGCCGGGCTCGTCCGCCGCGATCGGCTCTTCGAGCTCCTCGACCGGGGCGCCAAGGGGCGGCTCGTCGTCGTGAAGTCCCCCGCCGGCTTCGGCAAGACCACCCTCCTCGCGGACTGGCTCGAGGCGCGCCGCCGACCCCACGCCTGGCTCGGCCTCGCGGAGGGGCCGCTCGACGAGGGCGCCCTCCTGTCCCTCGCCGCCGCCGCGGTGCGCGAGGCGCTGGGCGGCGGGAGCGAGCCGCCGCGGGGCGGGAGCGGCGGCCTCCTCCGCGCCGTCGTCCAGGACCTCGAGGGTTCGGGCGAGTCCTTTTGCCTCGTGATCGACGACTGCCATCTCGTCGCCGATCCCTCGGGCGAGCGCGCCCTCCTCCGCCTGGCCGAAGCCCTGCCGCCCAACGCCTCCCTGGTCCTCGCGGGGCGGGGCGCGCCTTCCTTTCCCCTGGCACGGCTTCGGGCCCGCGGCGAACTTCTCGAGATCGGCGCCGCCGAGCTCCGCTTCACGCCGGCGGAGATCCGCGACTTCCTCCGCGGTCCCCTGGGCGGGAGTTTTTCCGACGACGAGTCGGCCCTCCTCGCCGAACGGACGGAGGGCTGGGTCGCCGCCCTGCAAATGGCCGCCCTCGGCCTCCGCGGCCGCGACGACCGCCTCGGCTTCCTGGCCTCCTTCGGCGGCGCGCATCGCGACGTCTTCGATTACTTCGCCGAGGAGGCCTTCGCCTCCCTCGAGCCGGGCTTCCTGTCCTTCCTCCTCGACTGCTCCGTCCTCGAGACCCTTTCGGCGCCCCTCTGCCGCGCCGTCACCGGGCGGGAGGACGCGGTCGCCCTCCTGGAGCGGCTGGAGCGCGAGGGACTCTTCCTCGCGCCCCTCGACGAGGAGCGGCGCCGCTACGCCTTCCACGGCCTGTTCCGCGAAGCCCTGCTCCGGCGCCTGGAGGCGGAGCGGCCGGCGGAGCTTCCAATACTGCGGAAGTCCGCCGCGGACTGGCTGGCGGCGAACGGCCAGCCCTTGGAGGCGATGCGCCTCCGCCTCCGCGCGGGCGACGCCGAGGGCGCCGCCGCCCTGGCCGAAGGTCGGGCCCTCGCCGCCCTGGAGGGCGGCCGCGTGGAGGATCTCCGCGGGGCCATCGCCGTCCTGCCGCGCGAGGCCGTCGAGTCGCGGCCCTGGCTCGCCGTGGCGGCGGCCTGGGCCGCCATCTACGCAGGGCGGCTCGCCGAGGCCGCGGCCTTCGCCGACTCGGGGGAGCTCCACGCCGCCGGCCTGCCCCGCATCCTCGGCCACGTCGAGGCGATCCGCGCCTACCGCGCCAACCTCGAGGGCGACGGGGGGGAGGCGAAGCTCCGGGCGCTCCGCGCCCTGGAGCTCCTGCCGCCGGGCGAACGCATGGCCCGCGCCCACGCCGGCAAGAGCCTGGGCTTCGGCTACACCCTCGTTCACGAGGACGAAGCCGCCGCGAGGGCCCTGGAGGCGGCGATCGCCGAGGCGGACGAGTGTTGCGGCCTCCACATCCGCGTCCTGGCCGCGAACGACCTCGCCTATCTTTCGATGACCCGCGGCCGCTACGCCGAGGCGGAGGCGATCTGCCGCCGCGAATTCGCCCTCGGCTCGTCAGGCGGCCGCGAGTCCCCGGTCCTCGGTTGCCTCCACAGCCTCCTCTCGAACATCCTCCTCTCCCGCGGCGAGATGGCCGCTGCCCTCGAACAGGCGCGCGTCGGCCTCGAGCAGGGCATCGCCTGGGGCAACATGGACCGCCTCGTCTTCTCCTACCTCATGTACGCGTCCACCCTGGCGGCCTGCGGAGACCGCCCCGCCGCCCGGGCCGTCCTGGCGCGCGCGCGCTCCCTTCCGGACCTCACGCAACGGCACGCCGTCTACGTGATGATGACGGCGGCGGAGATCGACCCGACCAGCCCCGACGCCGTGCGCCTCGAGCGACTTCCCCCGCTCAAGGACGGAAACGTCTGGCTGTCCTGCCAGTCGATCCGCGCCCGCTCCCATTTGGCGCGCCGCCGCGGGACCGAAGCGCTCGCCACCGCCTCGTTCTGCCTCGAGCGGGCGCGCGGCTGGAACTTCCGCCCCGTCGCCCTCGACGCCCTGGTCGTCGTCACCCTGGCCCAGAAGAGCCTCGGGCGCCGCGCCGAAGCCCGGGCCGCCGCCGCCGAGGCCCGCGCCCTGGCCGAAGAGATCGGCGATCTCCTCCGGATCCCGAGCCGCGGCCCCGCCCTGCGCGCCTTCCTCGAGGAGGAAGGCCTCCTCGGCGGCGGCTTCGGCGCCAAGCTCCGCGCGGCCTTCGACGCCTTCGCCGAAAAGCCCGAGGGGAGCGAGGATCTCCGCTCCGGCGAGCCCCTCTCCCCCCGCGAGCGGGAAACCCTGTCCCTCCTTGTCCAGGGGCGCACGGCCGAGGAGATCGCCGCCCTGCTCTTTGTCGCGCCGAGCACCGTCCGCTCCCACGTGAAGAGCCTCTACGCCAAGCTCGGTGTCCATCGCCGCGTGGAGGCGGTAAACAAGGCGAGGGAACTCGGCATTTACTGACCGGGTGCCCTCCCGCCGGCCCCCGCCCCGCCGGTATCCGCCCCGCCGGCATCCCTGATTCCCCAATATTGAGGATGCCCCTCGTTTCGAAGCCACCCTAGACTCCCGATAGCCGGGAAAATCTCCTAGGAGATTTCCCGACAACGGCCTTACGGTCCCCGCCTTTCGGGGCCCGCACCGGCCGGAAACAAGCTATTCGGAGGCAATGATGAGGCGATTGTACGCTACCGCGGCGATGATCCTCGCCGCGGCGAGCCTCGGCTTCGCGCAGGCGAAGCCGGGACCGCTCCCCGACCGGATCATTTTCGACACGAGGATGCAGGAGGACATCGGCCTCCGCGACGCCGCGGAAGGCAAGACCGATTTCTTCTTCCAAAACATCACCGGCCCGACCCTGAAGGCCCTGCCCGCCGAGGTCCGCGCCAAGCTCGACAGCTACGCGGTGCCCGAATCCTCCTGGAGCCTCCAGCTCAACCCCTACCCGAACAAGGCCCCCTACCAGGGCAAGGTCGAGGGAAAGGCCGTCTTCAACCCCTTCGCCGTCCGCGAGATCCGCTACGCCGTCAACTGGCTCGTCGACCGCAAGCGCATCGTCGACGAGGTCCTGGACGGCGAGGGCGGCCCGATGTTCACGCCGATGACCCCCGGCCAGCCGGGCACCTACAAGTTCAACCTCGTCGCCTCCAAGCTCGGCATGACCGCCCGAGGCAACGAAAAGAAGGCGATCGCCGAGATCGAGGCGGCTATGAAGGCCGCCGCCGAGCTGCCCGAAAACCGCGGCAAGCTCGCCAAGAACGGCCAGTTCTGGACCTTCGAGGGCCAGCCCGTCACCATCCGCTTCATGATCCGCGTCGACGACCCGAACGGCCGCCTCCGCGTCGGCCGCTACATCGCCGACCAGCTCGAGAAGGCCGGCATCAAGGTCGAGCGCCTCGAATGGGACCGCGCCAAGTGTTTCGACTTCCTGGACGACGATCCCGCCAAGCTCGGCTGGTCGATGTACACCGAAGGCTGGGGCGCCGGCGCCACCCGCGCCTACTGGGACATCTCCGTCTCCCAGATGTACGCGCCCTATTACGGCCAGCTTCCCGGCGGCAACCGCGAGGGCTTCTGGAGCTTCGAGCACAAGGAGATCGACGATCTCGCGCAGAAGTGCATCAACGGCCAGTTCCTGGACGCGGCCGAGTACTGGAAGGACAACCTCCGCGCCGTGGAGCTCGGCCTCAAGGACTCGGTGCGCATCAACCTGACCTACAGCCTTTCCTACTTCACCGTCAACAAGGCCCGCTTCAACGCCCGCTTCCCCTACGGCCTCGGCGACGGCCCCAACCGCTGGTCCACCATCGGCGCCGACGTGAAGCCGGACGCCAAGGGCGAGCGCACCCTCCGCACGACCCTCTTCTCCGCCCGCGGCGCCCTCTTCATGAGCGCCTGGGATCCCGTCGGCCCCGGCGGCTTCAGCGACACCTACATCCGGGCCATCGTCGACCCCGTCACCGATCCGGCCAACTTCGAGGCGCCCAACTCCGCCCTCGACACGCCGCT
>JAEUJG010000157.1 GCA_016794765.1 Spirochaetaceae bacterium
CGGCCTTCCTCTTCATGCGCAACAAATGGCTCCTCGCCCATCCGGAGCGCAAGGCCCTCGTCGACAAGGGCGCGCAGCCCCGCCTTCGGGGTCCCAATCGTGCGATCCGCTTCGAGTGATCCGGCCCCGGCGGCGGCCGCCCGGGCGACCGTCACGGCGACCGCCCCCGCCGCGGGCCACCTCCGCGCTGCTTCCTCGCTCGCCTTCGAGGTGAAGGACGGCGAGGCCGTCCTCCGCTACGGCGGCCGGGCCTTGCTCCGCCATTCGCCCGGCAGCCCCTGCGCGGCGCTCGGAACGAGCCGCCTCACGTTCGCGGTCTTCAAGGGCAGGTTCAGGATACGCGACCGCAGTCGGCTTTCGCCGCTCCGGGGGCTCGCGGCCGAGGAAGGTCCGGACGGACTCCTCCTCCGCTTTTCGGGGAGGAGGGGCGGCTTTACCCTTCGCGCCCGCGAGGCGGACGGCCTCCTCAGGCTTGCCGTGGAGGACTGTCCCTCCGGCGCGGCCTTCCGCCTCGACCTCGCCGCCGCGCCCGATGAGCGGATCTTCGGCTGCGGCGAGCATTTCACGAGGTTCGACCTCCGCGGGGAGCGCGTGCGGATCTGGGTGGAGGAGCACATCGGCACCCTCGAGACGATCCGCAAGATCCTCCTCCTCGGCCTGGGGCTTCGCCCCCGCACGAGGGCCTTCCGGCGCTACTCGACCTATTTCCCCCAGCCGACCTTCGTCTCCTCCGCGCGCTATTTCTGCCACGTCGATTGCGATGCGCACGGCGTCCTCGACTTCCGATCCGCGCGGCGGCACCGGATCCTCTTCCACGGCGCGCCCAAGGAGATCGTGATCGGCCGGGGCGCGGGTTATCCGGAACTCCTCGGCAAGCTCGGCGGCCTCCTGGGCCGGCAGCCTCAGCTCCCGGACTGGGTCCACGACGGGATCATCCTCGGGATCCAGGACGGCACCGCGGCCTGCGGGGACAAGCTCCGGCGGATGCGGGACGCGGGCGCCGCCGTCGCGGGGATCTGGGCGCAGGACTGGGAAGGCCAGCGCCGCACCTATTTCGGCAAGCAGCTCAGGTGGGACTACCGCTGGGACCGCGCGCTGTACCCAGGCCTCGACGAGGCCATCCGGCGCTGGAAGGCGGAGGGCGTCTCCTTCCTCGGCTACGTGAATCCCTACCTCTGCGACGACGGCCTCCTCTTCCGCGAGGCCGAGTCGCGGGGTTTCCTCGCGCGGAGGCGGGACGGCTCCACCTACCTGACCACGGCGACGAGCTTCCCCTTCGGCATCGTGGACCTCACGAATCCCGCGGCCCGGGCCTGGTTCAAGGAGGTTATCCGAAACAATATGGTCGGGCTCGGCATGCGGGGCTGGATGGCGGACTTCGGCGAATACCTGCCGGCGGACGCCCGGCTCGCGGGCGGCACGGGCGGGGAGTGGCACAACCGCTGGCCCCTGCTCTGGTCGCGCCTCAACCGGGAGGTCCTGGCCGAGGCGGGGCTCCTGGGCGAGGCGGTCTTTTTCACGCGGAGCGGCTATTCAGGCTGCGCCGGGGAGTCCACCCTGGTGTGGAACGGCGACCAGCACGTGGACTGGAGCGGAGACTACGGCCTCGGCTCCGTCGTCCGCGCCAGCCTCTCCCTCGCGATGAGCGGCGTCGCCGTCTGCCACAGCGACTTGGGCGGCTACACGACGGTGCCGGGCGTGACGCGGAGCAAGGAGCTCTTCCTCCGCTGGCTCGAGCTTTGCGCCTTCTCCCCGCTGATGCGGAGCCACGAGGGGAACCGTCCGGAGGCCAACTGGCAGTTCGATTCCGACGAGGAGACGGTGGCGGCCGTCGCGCGCTTCTCCTCCCTCCACGCCGCCCTCAAGCCCTACCTGAAGGCGGTCGAGGCCGAGGCGGCGGACCAGGGACTGCCGATGATGCGTCCGCTCTTTTTCCACTACGAGGGCGACTTCGGCCCCGACGAGGATCGGGCCTACCTGCTCGGCCGCGACCTGGCCGTCTTTCCGGTCCTGGAAAGCGGCGCGGAAACGAGGCGGATCGTCCTGCCGGACGACGGCTGGACGAGGCTTTTCGGCGGAGGGGATTTCGGGGGCGGCGCCCACGAGGTCCGGGCCGAACTCGGCCGGCCCGCGGTCTTTTGGAGGCGCGCGAGCGGCTTCGCGCCGCTGTTCGCCGCCGCGGGCGAGCGCTTCGCCCCTTCGGTCCGGGACTAGCCCGGATTTTGCCGGCTGCCGCGCACCTGTTTGGTCAGGCAGGATTACTGCGTTTCATCGCGCGGCTGGTGAGAAATCCAGGCTGACTTGACGGGCTCCTAGGGCGCCCTGCGTTGCTTGGGCGGCAGGCCCGCGGAGGCGCGCGCGGCCGGGCCGAGGGAGAGCGCGACGAGTTCGTAGGAACGGTCGACGAGGCTCACGAGCAGGTCAACCGGGAGCTTCCCGTCGAGGTCGACCGTGTTCCAATGTTCCTTGTTCATGTGATAGCCGGGCTTGATCGACTCGTAGGCTTCGCGGAGGTCGACGGCGAGCTCGGGGTCGCACTTGAGGTTGACCGAAGGCGCCTCGTCCTCCACGTCGAGGAGGGCGAAGATCTTGCCGCCGACGCGGATGGCCAGGGTGCTTTCGTCGAAGGGGAAGTCCCCCTTCGCGCCCGGCTTCGCGAGGCAGTAATCGATGAGCTCCTTCCTGTTCAAGGGCGCCTCCTCTTGGGCCTTGCGTCCGGGGGGCTGCCTTCCCGGCGGCTTGCCCCGAACCTTTTCGTCAATCCACGGTGATGGACTTCGAGACATTCTTAGGCACGTCGGGATGGACGCCGTGGTCGGCGACGCCGAGCGCGTCGAGCCAATCGGTCTTGAGGACCGACATGCGGTACGACAGCCGCTGGAGGACCGCGGCCGCGGTGAAGGCGAAGAGGGCGGGATCGCCGGTCGCGGGCAACTCGATGAGGCGGGACCAGTAGGCGTCGTCCCCGGCGGGGCGGCCCGAGGCGGCCGCGGCGAGCTCGGCGGAAGGCTCGGCGATGACGACGACGTCGGCGCCGCGGATCTTGTGCGTATGGATCTGGCTGACCGTGATCTTCACCTCGCGCTCGTCCGGCGGGCAGACGAAGACCAAGGGGTAGTTGCGGAAGAGTCCTTCCAGGATCTCGGGGCGGGCCCGGAGCGTCTCGAGCGGGTCGAGGCCGGCGACGGCCGGCTCGGCCTTCACGGCCTCGCGGTAGAGCGCCAGCGCCTTGGCGATGTCGTCCGCCGAGAAGAGGGTGTTCTTGCCGAGGATGGTGTTCGGTCCGTGCTTGAACTCGGCGGCGTCGTAGCCCTCCGCGTGGCAGAGGACCACCTCGCGCACCTTGAGCGCGCCCTCGCGCGCGAGGCCGAGGAGCCCCGCGCCGAGGATGTGGAGCGAGGGCCTGAGGAAGAGGCGGCGCGCGGCCTCCTCGACGGCGGCCTCCGTGGAGACAAGGGTCCGCGCGACGAGGGCGCCGGCCTTGCGGAGGGCCCCGGCCGTCTCGGCCTCCGGCCGGGCGAGGCCGGCGGCGAGGGCGTAGAGCACGGCGAGCTGGCTCGCGAAGGACTTGGTCGCCGCGACCGCGATCTCCGGGCCGCAGAGGATGGGCAGGTAGACGTCGGAGAGCTCCTGCGGGATGCGGCTGTTCTCGTTGTTGACGAGGGAGGCGCGGCGGAGGCCGGGCGCCGCGCGCGCCGCGTCCTGCAGCACGTCCACGAGGTCTTTCGTCTCGCCGGACTGCGAGATGGCGACGACCAGGTCGCCGGCCGTCACCGAGCCCAGGTACATGGAGCGGAACTGGCCGGGGTTGCAGGGATAGACGGCGAGCCCCGCGAGCGAGTCGAAGAAGGTCGCCGCGACGAGGGCCGCGTGGTGGGAGGTGCCCGAGGCGACGAGGAAGACGCGGCCGCCGGACTTGTTGGTGTCGCGCAACGCGTCAAGTAGCTCGCGGCGGCGGCCGGACACCTCGCGGCGCTTCCGCCAGGTGAGGAGGGCGTCGAGGAGGGCCAGTTCCCGGCGGAGGCTCGGCGCGGCCGCGGCGAGGTCGTCGAGGAGGGCGCGCTCTTCGGAGGCGAAGGGGCCGCCCGCGGCGGCGGCCTTCGTCTCCGCGGGGAGGGCGGCGCCGGCGGCGCGCGCGGAGACGGTCCGCCAAGCGGGGCTCGAGAGAAGGGCGGCCAAGGCGGGCGCGAGAGCTGCGGCCCCGAGCTCGCCGAGGGCCAGGGCCGCCTCCGCGGCCTCCTCGGCGGCCGCGACCCCGCCTTCGAAGGCTGCGGCCAGGGCCGCGGCCTCGGGATCTTCGAAGAAATAGCGCGCGACGCGCTCGATGCCCGCGGGCTCCGCGGCGATCTCCTGCTCCATGAAGTGCTTGTGGCGCGGATCCAGGGCCGTCTCGCGGACGTCGAGCTTGGAGCGCCGCGGCTTGGGCCGCGAGAGGCGGAGCTCGCCGGCGAGGGGGAAGACGAGGTAGTCGCGCTCGGAGAACCAGATGCCTTCGCCCTCGGCGAGGGGGATGAGGTAGCGGGTCTTCATGAGGACGGAGGAGAGGTCGGAGGAGACGACGACGAACTCGCCGCGGGCGTCGCGGCCGAGGCCGGCGTAGAGGGACGAGCCCGACTTCATCGCGACGACGCCCGGCAGGCGCGGATCGGCGACGGCGGCGGCGTAGGAACCCTCGGCGAGGGCGTCCGCTTCCCGGGCCGAGACGATGAGGAGAAGGAGCTCCGCCGAGGGCTCGGCGCCGAGCTCGGGGCCGCCCGCGGCGAAGGCGCGGCGGGCCGCCGCCAGCGGGGCCTCGGGCGCGGCGCGGTTGGCGGCGTAGCGTTCCTCGACGAGATGGACCACGATCTCGCCGTCGTTCTCGGAGACGACCTGGTGGCCGCGCTCGCCGAGCCAGGGTTTCAGGGAGTCGGTGTTGGAGACGTTGCCGTTGTGGGCGCCGACGAGCTCGAGTTTGCAGCGGACGTGGTGGGGCTGGCTGTTGAGGTCGGTGACGGCGCCGTAGGTCGCCCAGCGCACCTGGCCGATGAAGCGGCGACCGCCCCAGCGCTCGACGCCGAGCTCCTTGCAGACGCGGGTCGGCGAGCCCACCTTCTTCATGAGGCTGATCCGGCCGTTCCCGTCGATGAAGGAGGCCCCCGTCGAGTCGTAGCCCCGGTACTCGAGACGGCGGAGCAGGGCGGCGGCTTCCTTGCCGATGTCGGGATTATCCTCGCCGTAGGCGATCGAAACGATTCCGCACATGGTGGTCTCTCTCCTTTGGGCTCGTGAATGCGCCTTAATAGTAGCACGAAAGGGCACTCTGTACGAGATGCGAATCTCCGGCTGAGCCGTTGTATTGCCGGATGAAACGACAAGGGCGGAACACAAGGCCGAGGACTGTCCCTGACGGCGCGAGCACTGTCTCGGGAGGCGTGACCACTGACCCTGAAGGCTCGAGCTCTGTCCCCGAAGGCCGGCAAGGGACTCCCACCTTTGGCCGGCATGCGCTACAATGTCGGCATGCAGTACCGCCGTTTCCCCCTCATCGCCGACCTCGAGGTCTCGAGCCTCGGCCTCGGTTGCATGCGCCTGCCCCTCAGGAGCGCCGATCCGGCCGACATCGACGAGGCCGCGGTCGAGACCATGGTCCTGGCCGCGCGCGACGCCGGGGTAAACTACCTCGACACCGCTTACATTTACCACAAGGGCCGCAGCGAGGCCGTCCTCGGCGAGGTCCTCGCCAGGACCGGCGCACGGTCGGCCTTCCACCTCGCGACGAAGAGTCCGGTCTGGCTCGTGAAGGAGCGCGGCGACTGGGAGCGCCTTCTCGACGAGCAACTTGAGCGCCTCAAGACCGACCACGTCGATTTCTACCTCCTCCACGCCCTCTCGGCCGAAAACTGGGAGACCGTCGAGCGCCTCGGGGGTCTCCACGCGATGGAGCGTTTCAAGTCCGACGGCCGGATCAAGCACCTCGGCTTCTCCTTCCACGACAACCTCGAGGTCTTCAAGAAGATCGTCGACGGCTACCCCGCCTGGGAATTCTGCCAGGTGCAATACAACTACGTGGACCGCGATTTCCAGGCGGGCGGGGAGGGAATAGCCTACGCCGCCGCGCGCGAGATCGGCACGATCGTGATGGAGCCCCTCCGCGGCGGCGCCCTCGTCCGCGCACCCCGCGCCGTCCGCGAGATTTTCGCTCGGTATCCGAAGCCGCGCATGCCCGCCGAATGGGCCCTGCGCTTCGCCTGGGAGCGGCAGGAGGTGGCCACCGTCCTCTCCGGCATGGGCAGCCTGGACCAGCTTCTCGAGAACGTCGGCTACGCCGAGGCCGCCCGGCCGAATTCGCTGACGCGGGCCGAGATGGCCCTCTTCGACGAGGCGCGCGACTTCTACAAGGCCCGCGAGAAGGTGCCCTGCACCGGCTGCGGCTACTGTCGGCCCTGCCCGAGCGGCGTCGCGATTCCTGACTGTTTCGAACTCTACAACGCGGCGGCGATGTTCGAGGCCAAGGCCGACCGCGGCCGCTGGTACGAGACCGCCTACCGCTCGAAGGGGCAGGGCGGCGACGCCTGCACTTCCTGCGGGACCT
>JAEUJG010000538.1 GCA_016794765.1 Spirochaetaceae bacterium
TCCAAGGCTAGGAGCGCGGAGGATGCCCAAGGTAGGACTCTACCGTGCCAACTCGGTGATCTACTTCCAGGGGGACGTGTCGGACAAGATCTTCGTCCTCCAGCAAGGCAAGGTCAGCCTCAACTACACGGACATCGAGAACGGCAAGGACGTGCACGAGATCATCCAGACCGGCGAGTTCTTCGGCGTGAAGAGCGCCCTCGGCAAGTATCCCCGCGAGGAGAACGCCCTCGTCCTCGCCGACGCCCAGGTGCTGGTCTTCTCCGTCCCCGAATTCGAGGTCTTCGCCCAGGCGAACACCCGGATCATCATGAAGATGCTCAAGGTCTTCTCGAACCAGCTCCGGCGCGTCCACAAGCAGGTCGAAAACCTCCTCGAAAAGGGCGAGGCCGAAAGCCCCGAGATCGGGCTTTTCAAGGCGGGCGAGTATTACCTCAAGAACCGCCAATACAACTCGGCCAAGTACGTCTTCAGCCGCTACCTGACCTACTACCCCGCCGGCCGCCTGGCCGAACAGGCGAGCCGCTACCTCGAGATGGCGGAAAACGGCGCCCTCAAGTACGGCGACGGCAAGGGCCCCGCGCCGCTCATGGTCGCGGCGACCCGCGGCGGGCCGACCGGCGCCAGGCCGGCTGCGGCGGCGGACGACGACGATGATGCCCCGGCCCCCGCGGCCCGGGCCCAGGCGCCCTCGCGCGACCCCGGCCAAGGACTCGACGGCGCCGCGAAGGACTACTACGACGCAGTGAGCCTCTTCAGCCAGGAAAAGTACAAGGATGCCCTCGTCGGTTTCAAGCGCATCGCCGAGGCGAACGGGGATCCCGAATACGTCCAGAAGGCGATCTACGACATGGGCAGGTGCCTTTTCATGCTCCAGCAGTACGACACCACCATCCGCCACTTCACCCAGCTCGTCACCACCTATCCGAAGCACCCCGACCTCATCGACACCCTCTTCTGGCTCGGCCAGTCCTGGGAAAAGAAGGGCGAAAAGGAAAGGGCTGCCGGCTTCTACAAGAAGATCCTGGCGATGGAGGCGGACGAAGACGCCTCGGTGCGGCTCAAGGCCAAGAAGGCCCTGCGCTCCCTCGAGGAGGCGAGCCGTGGCTGACCTCTCCACCTTCACCCGCTTCGCCCGGACCTACCAGCCCGGCGAGATCATCTTCTCGGAATACGAGCCCGGCGACAGCTTCTACCTCATCCAGGCCGGGCGCGTGAAGATCTCCAAGATCGTCGGCGACATCGAAAAGACCATCGACATCCTCCAGCCGCCGGAGATTTTCGGCGAGATGGCCATCCTGGAAGGCGCGCCGCGCTCCGCGACCGCCATGGCCGCCGACACCGTCAAGGTCCTCGAGTTCAACCGCGCCAACTTCGAAGTCCTCATGATGGGCAACCCGCAGATCGCCCTCCGCCTCCTCAAGCTCTTCACCAAGCGCATCTGGGACCAGAAGCGCCGTTTCATGATCCTCACCCTCGAAGAGCCGCAGGCCAAGGTCGCGGACGTCTTCCTCATGCTCGCCGAGACCGGCACCGCGATCGGCACGGGGGAGCAGGAAGGCGAAAAGCGCGAGTTCAAGGTCACGATGGACGACGTCGCGCACTGGGCGGGCATGTCGAGCCAGGAGGTCCAGACCATCCTCGGCCACTTCGCCAACCAGCGCCGCGTGGAACTCTTCCCCGACAAGATCGTGGTGCGGAACATCAGCGACTTCAGCCGCTTCGTCAACTCTAGAAGGAAGAAGTAAGCGCCCGCACGCAGCCGGCCGAAGGAGGCCGACCCGGTTGCGGCCGCTTCGGCGCGCCACCGGAACGCTCCGCGGCGCGCGGATCAAAAAAAAGACAGCCTCGCGGCTGTCTTTTTTGTCGTCCGCGGCGCGCTATCCCCCGCCGGGCATCCCGCGGGACATCCCGCCGGCGCCACCAGGCTCAGCGCGCCAGGGCGAGGCGGATCAGCTCCGCGGGGTCGAGCACGAGGACAAGGCTGCCGTCGCCCAGGGCGGCGACGCCGGCCACGCCGGGGGAATCGGCGAAGCGGCGGTCGATGGGGCGGACGGCGGCGGAAAGCGCCTCGCCCACCTCGTCGAGGACGAGACCGGCCTCCACGCCGCCCGATTCGACGACGGCGATGATGCGCTGGGCCTTCACCGCGCACTCGCCGTAGAGGATGCCGAGGTCTATGGAAGGCAACACCTTGCTGAGCACCGGCACGTTGCGGTAGGGGGAGGAAGCCAGGCCGTCGTCGTCGAAGGCCACGCAGGAGCGCACCGCCTCGAAGGGCACGAGGAGAGAGGTCTCCCCCGCCCGGGCGGTGAAGCCCTCTACGAGGGAAAGCGCGAGGGGGAGGCGGATCTCCGCCGCGAAGCCGCGGCCGGGTCTCGTTTCCAGGTGCACCGAACCGCGGAAGGCCCGCACGTTCCGCTCCACGGCGTCGAGGCCGACGCCGCGGCCGGACCATTTCGTGACGCTGCCGGAGAGGGAGAAACCCGGCCTGAAGAGCAGGGCAAGGAGGCCTTCATCGTCGAGCCCGTCCACGTCGATGCCCAGGTCCCCGAGGCCCGCCTCCTTGGCGCGGCGGCGGATTGCCTCCGGCTCCACGCCGCGGCCGTCGTCCTCCACGCGGACGACGAGGGCGCCCGACTCGCGGCGCGCCTTCAGGGCTACGACGCCTTCGCGCTTCTTGCCGGCGGCCAGGCGGACTTCCGGCTTTTCGACGCCGTGGTCGGCGGCGTTCCGCACCATGTGGAGGAGGGGCTCGGCGAGGCGGTCGGCCAGCGCCTTGTCGATCTCCGTGTCGGCGCCGACGAGTTCGAAGCGCAGGGCCTTGCCGCTCTCCCGGGCGATGTCCGCGACGGCGCGGCGATAGCGCTCGGCGACCTCGCCGAAGGGCACGGTCCGCGTCTCCAGGATGTTGCGGTAGAGCTGGGAGGCGTGCGAGTGCAATACCTGGACGCGGTCGAGGAGGCGGCTGTCGCCGAGCTCCCGGATCTCCCGGCCGAGCTCGGAGATCGACTGCGCGAGCTCGGAGGCTCCGGACAGGATGAGCTCGAGCTTTTGGTTGGCGACGCGGGCGTAGCCGCCGTCGAAGGCGCGGCCGCGATGCTCGCCCTGCGGCGCCTCGCGGCCCGCGGAGGCGGGCGCGCGCTCGGCCAAGGGCTCCGCCGCGTGTTCGGCGCCCGGCTCCACGGCGGGGATGGGATGCCCGGCCGACTCGGTCGAGTCGGCCTTGCCGGGCGCGGCTTCGGCCGGCGAGGCGCCCGCGGGCTCGGCGGCGCGCGCGGGCTCGGCGGCGCCGGCGGACAGGGCCATCGCGGCGTCGAGGGCGGCGAGCACCGCGACCTCGCCGGGACCGAGGCCGCCCTCCTCCGTTTCGTCGGCGCCGATGGAGGGCCGGGCGCCCTCGATGAGGCGCGCCACGGCGTCGCGGCAGGAAAGGAGGGCGCCGGCGCAGGCGCTCGTGTAGCAGGCGGCGCCGGAGCGCATCCGCCCGAGCCGGCTTTCCCAGGCGTGGGCGAAGGACTCGAGACGCGCCAGGCCGACGATGCTCGCGGAGCCTTTCAGCGTATGGACGAGGCGGAACAACGCGTCGAGCGCCTCGCGGCTTCCGTTTCCGAGTTCGCGGATCTGCTCTTCGAGTCCGTCGACGATCTCCGCGGATTCCGCGGCGAAGGCCGCGAGTATCTCGTCGCTCATTCGCCCACCTCGACGCGGTCGCGACCGCCGGCCTTGGCTCGGTAGAGGGCCTCGTCCGCGCGGCGGAGGATGTCGTCGGGGCCGTCGCCGGGCCGGGAGAAGGCGACTCCCGCGCTGGCGGTGATCCTGACGCACTGTCCGCCGAAGCAGACGTCCTCCGAGGAAACGGAGCGCCTGATCCGATCGGCCAGAACGCGCGCGTCTTCCGGCCCGGTCTCGGGCAGGAGCACGCAGAACTCCTCGCCGCCGTAGCGCGCGACGATGTCGGAACTCCGGACCGCTTCGTTCCAGGCCGCGGCGGCGCGGCGCAGGGCCTCGTCCCCGAAGAGGTGGCCGAATCGGTCGTTCACGGACTTGAAGTGGTCGAGATCGAGCATGACGAGGCCCAGGCTGCGCTCATAGCGCTTGCAGCGGTCCAGCTCCTCGAGAAGGCGCCGATCGAAAAAACGGCGGTTGTAGGCGGAGGTGAGGACGTCCTTCATGGCGAGCTCGGAGAGGAGCCGCTCGCGCTTGACCGCCTCGGTGACGTCCTCCACGACGATATAGG
This sequence comes from Spirochaetaceae bacterium, assembly GCA_016794765.1. Lineage (GTDB taxonomy): Bacteria > Spirochaetota > Spirochaetia > Treponematales > Rectinemataceae > JAEUJG01. The sequence goes on from JAEUJG010000538.1 coordinate 4,241, forward strand.
CGTAGACGACCTTGCCGTTTTCCCGTATCGGCCCCATCGTGCAGTGCTGGTCCATGAAATCGCCCGTGGAACCCGCCGCCGGCGAGCTGGGCAGGGGGATGAGATGGCCGTGGACCCGCTGGGAAAAATAGGCGAAGTTCCCGAAGGAAAAGACGCTGCGGAAATTGCGCTGGAACACGGGACCGTTGAGCTCGGGATAGAGCTCGATCAGGCTGCGGCCCCGGACCTCGGGGGAATGGAGGCCGGAGGCGTTTTCGAGCCAGCGGTTCCAGTGCACGATCCGGCACTCCTGATCGACCACGAGGACGCCGAGGGTGATCGTGTCGATGATCTGGGAGAGGTCCAGCTCGCTCACGTAATCCTCGTGAGCATGTCGTCGACCGCGCGCTTGAGCCAAACGGCGGAATCGTCGCCGGTCACGAGGAAGAGGAGCCCCTTCACGTCCTGGCGCTCGAACTGGAACAAGGTCTTGAACACGAGGGCCAGGCAACCGTTCGCCTGCAGGTGGCGGTGGATGAGTTCCCGGTCCACCGGGCCCGCGATGTAGCGGGGCGGCTGGTAGGAAACGACGTCCTTGAGGATTTCGGCGACCTTGCCGACGCAGGCGCCGATGATGATGTTGCCGATCTCGACGAGGATGTCGCGTTCGAGCGAATCGTGGTATTCGGTGCGGAGTTCGGGCTCCGATTCCTCGCTGAAAAGCTCCACGAGCTTCCGGCTCTCGTTCTCGGGCAGGATCAGGAAACTCGTGCCGCTGAAGCGGCCGAAAAAGAACTGCTCGACCATGCTGTAGGCGGCCGGATCCTCGATCTCTCCGCGCACGTAATCCGCGATGCTGCCGCTCTCGACAACGCTGATCTTCGGCACGTGGAGGATCACGTGCATGTCGATCACCTCGGACAGCGCCGCAGCGGCCTGGCCGAAGCCGATGTTCATCGTCTCCTGCAGGGCGTCCAGCTCGAGCGGAGAAAAGTCCAGGCACTCGCTCACGCGGGCGCCCCCTCCCCCAGGCAACGCCCGAGGACGGAGAGGATCTCGCCCTTGTCCGCCGGCTTCCGCACGACGGCGGTCGCGCCGAGCTCCTTTACCGTCTCGATGGTCCGGGACTGGATGTCCGCCGTGACGATCACGACGGGCAGGGTCGGCCGGCCGGAGCGGAGCTCGCGAAGCGTCTCGACGCCGCCCTTGCCGGGCATGGTCAGGTCGAGGAAGATCAGGTCGGGATGGAGGCCGGAAGCGATGAGCTCGAGGGCGGCCTCGCCGCTCGATGCCTCGGCGATGGTGAGGCCCGTATCCTTTACTATGCCCTTCAGCGAAAGGCGCGCGACGAGCGAATCATCGACGATGAGGACATTTCCGTTCATGACTTCAGTATAGTCGCGCCCGCCGCGGGGGGCAATACAGCCCGCGCATCCCCTTGACCCACCCCAGCCCCATCCGCTATAGTCCTTTCCCGTGCCGAGATAGCTCATTTGGCAGAGCGGCGCACTCGTAATGCGCAGGTGTCGGGTTCGATTCCCGATCTCGGCTTCGAATCAACGGCCCGTCCGCAAGGACGGGCTTGTTTTTTTGGCCGAGAACGGGAATCGAAGGGATGACGCTCCGCGTTCGTCCGATCTTTTGAGGACGGACGCGGTCGAGGCCGCAGGGAAGTGCGCGAGACGTCGAGCGCACGATGCGGCCGAGAGCGTCATCCCCGGGCTGGAGTCCGAGGGCAGGAAGCCCGAGGACGGAAGCCGATTCCCGATCTCGGCTTCGAATGAACGGCCCGTCCGCAAGGACGGGCTTGTTTTTTTTGGCCGAGATCGGAAATGGAAGGGAAAGCGCCCCGAGCGTCATCCGATCATCCGAGGATGACGCTCGGTGAAGGCGCCATGGAAGCGCTCGAAGGAGCCCGGGACAGCCGCGAAAAGTACGGCGATAGCGAGGAAATTTCGCCTCATCCAATCTTCCCGTGCGACTGGAGATCGTGGACCCCGAAAAAGAGCCACCGAGGTTTGCGGCCCCTTTCGACTGGAATGCGGGAGGGGCGGCCCTACCGCAAAGCCAAAGGCAGACCTCTCTCCTGTCCGGAAACGGGAAACCGGTATGGGAGGATCAATTTCGCGAAAGGCCGACGAGGGCCTTGATCTCGCCCCCCGCCGCGAGTTCTAGCTCCACAATCCAAGCCCTGCCGGATGTGTATTTTTCGCGGCGCGCGGCAAGTTCGATGGCTCGGCCGCCCGGTTGGAGGATTCCGCCCTTGGCCGCCAACTCGGTCGCCCGGAAGGAGACGCGCACGAGTTTCCCCGGTTTGGGCGTCGGCGCGGCGCGGATAGTCGCATCGAGGGCATATAGGGTCACCTTGCCGAATCGGCCGAGTTCCCTGGTTCCTTCCGCGGCGAAACCGAAGTTGCCCTCGCTCGCAAGGCGAAATCCCTTGGCGTCGAGGACGAAGGACGAGGGCGCGAAGCTTCGCAGGGCTTCGGGCATGCCGCCCATCCGTTCGAGATAGAGGGCGTTCGGCGCCTGCCCCCCGGCCGCCTCGGCGGCGAAGAGGGCGGTGATCCGCCGCTCGGTCTGGACCGGCTCCGCCGCGGCGAGCGCACAGAGCAGGCAGAAGGCCACTGCGATTCGGCACTTTCCATGCGTCAAGGGAACCTCCCGGCGCGAACCCGCGCCATTTCGAAGATATCCCTCCGGACCCGACAATGCAGGTTTTGGCGCAAAAACCGCCTTCGACCCCTTGATTTTTTCGAATCCGGTGGCTATATTCACTCCACGTTCGCCCCCTAGGGCTTTCGTACATGGGGAATTAGCTCAGTTGGTAGAGCGATTGGTTCGCAATCAATAGGTCACCGGTTCGAATCCGGTATTCTCCACGAAACTGACGGCCACCTAGAACGGGTGGCCGCTTTTTTTGCGCCCGCGCCGAGAATACCGGATTCGAACGGAAGCGCCGACCCGAGGCGCGCGATCGTCTGAGCGCGCCGAGGGGAATCGTGCCATGGATGGCGCCCGCCGGCGCCGAGCGGCCTACTTGGGCCGACCCCAAGGCGAGGGCGGGCGGCCGAATCAGGTCGCGAAGCCGTCCGGCATTCGGGTCTCCCCCGAGCCGCAGCAGAGGCGCGCCAAGTCGGCCTTCCGCTCGGGACAGAGGGCCTCGAGCCGTTCGCGCACGCCGCCCTCGAAGGAGCCGCCGGTGAAGCCGGGAGCCATGGTGCAACCATATAGCGCATAACGTCCGCCGGGAATGAGTTCGCCGGCCTGCCAGGTCCCGGCCGGCACGACGAACTGCGCGAGCTGCCCGGCGAGGGGATCGCCGCCCATCACCGCTTCCTCGCTCGAGCCGTCGGGATGGATGAGGACCAGGCGCAGCGGGTCGCCGGAGTAGAAGTGCCAGACCTCGTCGGCCGCCAGCCGGTGGAAGAGCGAGAGGCTCCGCGGCTCCTCGCAGTAGAGCCCGACCATCGCCGTGCCGTGGGGCTTCCCGTCGGGGAACTCACCGCGCGAGCGGTAGGTGCCCGCGAACAGGGTGCCTTCCACCGGCAGCGGTTCGAGCCCGTAGAGCTTGATCAGGGCGCGCACCTCCTCGAGCATCACTCGCCCCCTTCGAAGGAGAGGCCTGCCCAGGCCGCGTCGAGGAGGGCCTGGGTGCGTTCGCCGGCCAGCCTGCATTCCTCCGCGGCGGGGCCGGAGGGATCGCGGGCCAGCGCGGCGAAATCCTCCACCATCGCCACGATCTGGGGCCGGGAGGCGTGCGTGCGCACCCGCTCAAAGCCAGCCGGCCCGACGGGACCGACGCGTTGCGCGAATCCGACTTCGAAGCCGGGCGAGGCTGGCTTGAAGCCCGAAGCCCAGTCGAGGACGAAATCGTCCAACGTCACCGCGCCCCGCTCCCCGAGCAGGCAGAGGTCCATCACGCAGGAACCGACGTCGTAGCCGACGTTCCAGGCGGAGATCGAACCGTCGGACAGGCGCAGCGTACCGGCGCCGCGGACGACGGCTCCCGTCACGGGATCCCGCCGGGCGAAGCCGGAAGCCCCGACAAGCCGCGCGTCGGGCGGGGCGAACTCGGCGACGGAGCGCATGGAGTACCAAGCCATGTCGCCTATCGCGCCGGTCGGCTCCTTGGCCGGGTCGTAGCGGATGTTGGACCGGTCGGCGGAGGGAAAAAAGAAGCGGGTGTCGATCGCCCTGATCCGGCCGATCCTCCCGCCGAGCTCGCGCTTCAGGAGCGCCGTCCTCGGGTGGTGGACGAAATGCGTCGCGTCCATGAAGGCGACGCGGGCACCGCGGCAGGCGTCGGCGATCCTCCGGTACGAAGGCAGGTCGGCGAAGGGCTTTTCCGCGAGGACGTGCTTTCCCTTCCGGGCGGCCGCGACGCAGATCTCCTCCCGCGCGGCGGTGGGCGTCGCGACGTAGACGGCGTCGACACCGTCCGAAGCCAGCAGGGCTTCCCAGGAATCGAAGACGCGGGCGCCGGCGTGCCGGGCGGCGAGCTCCTCGGCGCCCGGCCTCCGGCGGCTCGCGACGCCCGCAAGGGTCGCGCCCTCCGCGGCGTCCAGGGCTTTTGCGACGACCTCGGCTATGTAGCCGGCGCCGACGATGCCGAACCTAAGGCCGCGGTCCATGACGTCCCTCCATTCTTTCCGCCATTCCCCGCCCGGCTAGGCCGGCGACGGATCGACCGTCACGAGGATTTTCCCCTCGGCCCGACCTGATTCGAGCAAGGCGTGGGCCTCGGCGGCGACGGCGGACGCGAATCTACGCGGCTCTAGCCGCGGCGCGAGGGCGCCGGAATCGACCGCGGCCGCGATGGCCGCCAGGCCTTCCCCCACCCCCTCGCGGCCCCTTCCCGTGAGGAGGGGCAGGAGGGTGAAGACGACGTCCAGTCGCAGGCCCTTGGCGTGGAGGGGCGACAGGTCGTGGGCCGAACGCGCGGCGATCGCCGTCACGCCTCCTCCGGGCCGCGCCAGCCGGAACGCCAGGTCCAGGGAAGCGCCGCCGACCGTGTCGAAAACAAGGTCAAAGCCTTCTCCGCCCGCGGCGGCCGCGAGCGCCGCCGCCAGGTCGGGGCGACGGTAGTCAAAGGCCTCGCGGGCGCCTGATTCGCGCAGGAGGTCCAAGTGGCGGTCCGAAGCGGTCGCCACGATATCGGCGCCGATGGCGCGGGCGAGCTGGAGGACCGCGTGGCCCACGCCGCCAGCCCCGCCCTGGACGAGGATTCGCGCTCCGCGCCCGGCGCCCCCGCGGAGCAGGCCCTCGCGGGCGGTCAGGAAGGCGACCGGCAGGGCGGCGGCCTCGGCGAGGGGTAGTCGGCGGGGAGCCGCCGCGAGGAGGCGCTCGTCGACGGCGGCGAATTCAGCCAACGCGCCGCCCGGGCCGCGGTTCGTGCCGGAGAGGCCGAAGACGCGGTCGCCGGCCGCGAAACGGCCGGCGCCGGGACCGAGTTCCTCGACCAGGCCCGAAAGGTCGCCGTGGAGGACGGCGGGGAAATCGGGGGCGAGCCCCATTCCCCGGGCCCGGATCTTGGCGTCTATCGGATTGACCGAGGTCGCGGCCACCCGGACCAGGACCTCTCCCTCCCGCGGAACCGGCCTCGGCGCCTCCGCCGGAACGAGGACCCCGGGCGGACCGAACTCGCGGATCACCGTCGCCTTCATGTCTTCCTCCCCTCGGCCGCCGCCAATTCGGCCGCCGCCTGGGCGGGCATCGCCTTGCCGGTCAGCCAGCCCTGGACCGCGTCGCAACCGTAATAGCGCAGGATGCTGAGCTGCTCCTCGCGCTCCACGCCCTCCGCCACGACCTCGATGCCGAGCCCGTGGGCGATTTCGACCATCGCGCCGACGATGGCCCGCGCGCGCAAGTCCTCCTCCACCCCGTCGATGAAGGTCTTGTCGAGCTTGAGCGCGTCGAGCGGCAGCCGGCGCAGGTAGGAGAGGGAGGAGAAGCCGGTGCCGAAATCGTCCAGATGGACGCCGCAACCCGCCGCCCGCAGGGCCGCCAGCTTCTCCGTCGCTTCCTCGAACGAGGCGATGAGCGAGGATTCCGTGATCTCGAAGACGATGCCGGCGCGGGGCAGTCCGCCCTCGGCCAGGATCTCCGCCACGCGCTCCGAAAAGGACGGGTCGAGGAGCTGCACCGGGGACACGTTGACCGCCACGGAGAGCCCGCTCCGGCCGAGGGCGGCCAGCGATTCGGCGAAGCGCCGCGCCTCGCGGAGCGCCCAGTAGCCGATGCCGACGATGATGCCGGTCTCCTCCGCGAGGGGGATGAAACGCGAGGGCGGGACGGCGCCTAGCCGCGGGTCGGTCCAGCGCAGCAGCGCCTCGTAGCCGATGAGCCGGCGGTCGAGGGTCGCGTACTGCGGCTGGAAATGGAGGGCGGCGTTCTTGAAGAAGGAGGGCTCCCGCAGCGCCTCCTCGAGTTCGAGGCGCTCGCGGATCTCCCTGCTCATCGACTCGTCGAAAACCTGCGCGTCGGCCGCCGCGGTCGCCTTGGCGCGGTGCAGCGCGGCCTCCGCCTTGCGGAGGATGTCCTCGACGGCGACGGCGTCCTCGGGATAGCGGGCCAGGCCGAGCTGGGCGGTGGCGTGGACGCGCTGGGCGCCGAGGTCGAAGGGCATGCGCGTGATCTCGAGGACCGCCGCGGCCAGGCGGGAGAAGGATTCCCGCGCCGCCGCCGGCGAGCGGGAGTCCCCTTCGTCCTCGAAGACGACGGCGAAGGCGCCGCCGACGAGCCGGGCGACGAGGGAGCCGCGCGGAACCGAGGCCTCGAGCCGGCCGGCGACGGTCTTGAGGAGAAGATCGCCGGCGGACTGCCCGAAGGTGTTGTCGATGTAGCGGATGTTGCCGATGTCGACCACCGCAAGGGCCCGGCGGCGCTCGGGATCGAGGGCGACGCGGAGGGCGAACTCTTCGATGAGGCGCGCGCGGTTCGGAAGGCCGGTCGTCTGGTCGAAATAGGCCAATGACCGGATGCGCGCCTCCTGCTTGCGGAGGGAGGTGATGTCGTGGCCCTCGACGATGAGGAAACGCCGGTTGCCCTCGCCGTCCAGCACCGGAGAGGCGGAGAGCGACACGTTCCGCGAATGGCCCTGCGCGTCCAGGTTGAGGGCCTCGAAGCGGGCCATGTCGCCGCCGGCGGCGGCGGCCACCGCTTCCCTGGCGTCCTCGGCCGAGGAAGAGCCCTGCTCCCACCAGGGCGTCTCCCAAAAGATCCGGCCGGCGACGGACTCCGCCGTGATGCCGCGGAATTTCAGCGCGGCCTCGTTCACGTCGAGGATGCGTCCCTCCACGTCGAGCAGGGCCACGAGATGGTCGATGCCGTTGAAAACCGCCCGGAACCGCGTTTCCGCGACGGAGATCCGCGCCAGGCTCCTGGACGCGGCGCTGAACCCGAGGATGCCGGCCAGGGTATAGAAGGCCATCACGACGACGATGCCGAACGCGATGGAGGCCAGCGTCGTCCCGAGCCGCGCGAAGGTCTTGTCGATATAGAGGCCGGTCGCGACGAAGAGGTCCATGCCGGGAATGGGCTTGGCGTAGCTGAGCTTCCTGCCGACCTCGATGGAAAGCGGGTACTCGTAGCGGTAGCCGGCGAAACCGCCGCCGGAGGCGGCCGCGGCGACGAGCTCGCGCATCAGGTAGACCCCGTCCGCGTCGCGGAGCTCCATCAGGTTCTTGCCGATCCGGGCCTTGTCGAAGGGATGCGCCAGGAGAACGCCGTCCATGGAGCAGAGAAACACGTAGTTCTCGCCGATCTCATCCCGGTAGCGCAGGTTGGAGACGATGCGCTCCATCCGCGCGACCGCCTCTTCGTAAGGGATCGAGCCCGACCGATAGGCCTCCGCGGGACCCTCGAGCGCCGCGACGGCGATGTCGACGATGCGCACGAGTTCCCGGCGCTTCGATTCCCAGGCGTCGGCGGTGAGGTTGCCGGAAACCCGGAAATACAGGGCCGCGTTGAAGGCGAGCGCGAGGATCGACGCGGCGACGGCGAAGGGAAGCCCCCCGGATCGAATCTTGGGCTGGGCGCTTCGGGCTTTCGGGGGGCGGACCATGGCTCCCAGTATATGCTTCCGGAGGCGGGCTACAAGGGCCGGAGCGACCCCAATCGCGATCGCCTAACGCCGGCCCAGCATGTCCTCCAGGGATTTTGGGAAAAAGGCGGAGAGGCGCTCGATGTCGTCCTTCGTGACGACCGCCTCCCGCTCCTCGGCGAGGTCCCGCGTCGTGGAGCCGAGGCGGCGCAGCAGGCTGTAGATGACGAAGGTGAAGATCTTGAGGCCGGCCTTGGCGTTGGCCTCGCAGAAGGCGAAGAGGGCGTCGCGGGGCACCGCCGCGACCACGCAGGAGGTCTTGGCGACCGCGCTCGCCGTGCGCGGCAGGTCCATGAAGATGGAAGCCTCGCCGAGGACGTCGCCCTTCTGGACCGAACTCACGAGCACCTCGCCGCCCTCCCGTCCGCGGAGGCGGATGTCCACCGCTCCCTCGAGAAGGAGATGGAGATCGGTGCCGACCGAATCCTGCTCGACGAGCCGCTCCCCCTCGAAATACTCGCGGAGTTCGCAGATCGGGGCGAAGTACTTGAGCTCCCGCACCGTGAGCTTCTGGAGGATGAGGGTGTTCTTGAGCTCCTCGATGAGGCGGTCGCGGTGCATGGTGAAGGGTCGCACGGCAGGCTCCTTTTTGTTCGCGTTGATCGCGGCCCGGCCGCCATCCGGACAGAGGATACCGCGAAGGCTCGGGGGAGGCAAGCTTTGGCCGCCCTGGGGCGCCCGGGGTCCGTGGCGGCGGAGCGGCGGCGCGGCAACGGCGGCGGCCCCGCGTCCCGGCCGCGGCCCGCGTCCCGGCCGCAGCCCGCGTCCCGGCCTCCTCCTAGTAGCGCCGGCGGCGCGAGCCGCCCGAAAGCCCGCCAAGGAGGCCCCGGACGAGCTGCCGCCCCACCTCGTTGCCCGCCGCGCGGACGGCGCTCCTGGCCACGCTCTCAAGGAAGTCGGCGCCCTCGCTCCGGACGGGCGCGGCGCGGCTCTCGCGGCGCGGCGCGGCCGCCTGACGCGGCGCGGCGGCGGGCGCCTGCCGGGGCTCGTAGTCGGCGCTGTAGCGCGGGGCGGCCTCCGGCGGCGCCTCGCCGCGAAGTTCGGCCTCGAGGGCCGCCATGGCCGCGTCCAGGTCCTCGCCCCCGGCTTGAGCCTGGCCGGCCTCGGGCGCCGGTCCGCCCAGTTCGGCCCCGTCGCGCCGGGCTCCCGCGCCGGCCCCGCCGGCACCGCCCCGCCCGGCGGCCGCGCCGCTCGGGGCGTCGCCAAGCCCCCGGAGCCGCTCGTAGGCCGAGAGCCGGTCCAGCGTCTCCTCGTAGCGGCCGGCGAAGGGCGAGGCGGCGATCGCCGCCGCCCTTTCCCGGGGCGCCAAGGGACCCACCCGCGAGAGCGGCGGGATGATCCGCGCGCGCTCCACGGGGGCGGGTACGCCCTCGGCGTCGAGGAGGGAAACCAAGGCCTCGCCGACGCCGAGCTCGCCCAGGACGGCCTCGGCGTCGAGTCGCGGGTTCGGCCTGAAGGATTCGGCGGCGGCCTTGAGGGAGCGGCGCTCTTTCTCGGAGTAGGCCCGGAGCGCGTGCTGGACGCGGTTGCCGAGCTGGGCCAGGACCTCCTCGGGCAGGTCCATGGGATTCTGCGTGACGAACCAGACGCCAACGCCCTTGGAGCGAACCAGGCGGACGGTGCGCGCGACGGAGCGGACAAGCTCGGGCGGCGCGCCGTCGAAGAGGAGGTGGGCCTCGTCGAAGAAGAAGACGAGCTTGGGCGCGGGCAGGTCGCCCGCCTCGGGCAGCTCCTCGAAAAGCTCGGAGAGGATCCAGAGCATGAAGGCGGCGTAGAGCGAGGGCGATTCGAGGAGCCTGTCGGCGGCCAGGACGTGGACGAGGCCGCGGCCCCGGTCGTCCTTCTTGAGGAGCTCGCCGATCTCGAGGGCGGGCTCGCCGAAAAAGACGGAGCCGCCCTCCCCTTCCAGCACCACGAGGCCCCGCTGGATCGCGCCGAGGGAGGCGGGCGCCATGCGGCCGTAGTCGGGCTCGAGGGCTGCGGCGTTCTTGGCGCAGAACTCCAGGACGGCCCGGAGGTCCTTGAGGTCGAGGAGGAGGAGGCCGCGGTCGTCGGCGATCCGGAAGACGAGGGAGAGCACGTCGGCCTGCGTCTCGGAGAGGCCGAGGGCGCGGCCGAGGAGGAGGGGGCCCATCTCGGAGACGGTGGCGCGCAGGGGATGGCCCTTTTCGCCGAAGACGTCCCAAAAGACGGCGGGAAGGCCGGTCCGCTCCCGGGCCGCCAGGCCCGCGGCGGCGAGGGCGGCGTCGATCTTGGCGTTCCCGCCCTCCGCCGCGGTCTTCCCCGGCGCCGCCAGGCCGGAGAGGTCGCCCTTGGCGTCGGCCAGGAAGACCGTCACGCCCGCGGCCGAGAGGCGCTCGGCCAGGGCGTGGAGGGTGACGGTCTTGCCCGTGCCGGTCGCCCCCGCGACGAGGCCGTGGCGGTTCGCCATGGAGGCGTCGAGGGAGAGGAGCCGGGGCTCCTTGGCCTTCGCGGCGGGCAGGTAGGCGATCGGGTCGAGGACGGGCATGGGCTGCTCCTGTGGAAAAGCTGGGTTTCCGCAAGAAATAGTAGGCCGCTCCCCCTCTCCCCGCAAGGCCCGGAGCGCGGCGGCCGGCCGCGAACCGCGCGCGGGCTTCGGTTGACAGCGGAAGCTCCAAGCGGGTATGCTGGCCCTAAAGCGTTGAAGGAGAAGAGTAGGAAGGATTCGGCCCTCGCACAGAGAGCCGCCGGCAGCTGAGAAGGCGGACGAGGCAACCTCCCGAAAGACCCTCCCGAGCGCGGGAAAAAACCGCGGATCTCCGGATCCGCCCAGTAAGTCCCGCCGGCCTGCCCCCGTCACGGGCGTCCTAAAGGCCCGAGCCGCCCACTCCAGCGCGCCCGGGTGAATTGCGGTGGCACCACGAGAAGCCCCTCGTCCGCAAAGACGGGGGGCTTGTCTATTTCGGAGGAGTCACCATGGAATACCTGAAGCGCAGCGCCACCTGCGGAGAACTCCGCGCGACCGACGCCGGCAAGAGCGTCGTCCTCAACGGCTGGGTCCATCGCAAGCGCGAGCACGGCCCCATCACCTTCCTGAACCTGCGCGACCGCTACGGCGTGACCCAGGTCGTCGTGGAGGCGGACGCCGCGGCCGCGCTCAAGGCGGCGGCGGGCGAGCTCAAGTACGAATACTGCGTCGCCGTAAAGGGCACCGTGCGCGCCCGCCCCGACACCATGGTCAATCCCGACATGGCGACCGGCGCGGTCGAGCTCGTCGCGGAGGAGCTCCAGATCCTCACCCGCTGCGACACCCTCCCCTTCATGGTCGACGAGAAGTCCGACGCGAAGGAAGACCTCCGCCTCAAGTACCGCTACCTCGACCTCCGCTCCTTCTCGATGCAGGACAAGATCCGCCTCCGCCACGAGGTCGCCTTCGCGGTCCGCGAACACCTCGTCGGCAAGGGCTTCTACGAGATCGAGACGCCGACCTTCATCCGCTCGACGCCGGAAGGCGCCCGCGACTACCTCGTCCCCTCGCGCCTCTACCCGGGCAAGTTCTACGCCCTGCCCCAGTCGCCCCAGCTCTACAAGCAGATCCTCATGGTCGCGGGCATGGACAAGTACTTCCAGCTCGCCCGGTGCTACCGCGACGAGGACGCCCGCGGCGACCGCCAGCCGGAGTTCACGCAGATCGACATCGAAATGTCCTTCGTGAAGCGCGACGACGTCCTCGAGCTCGTCGAGGGCATGATGGGCCACGTGTTCCAAAAGACCCTCGGCGTGGAGCTTCCCGCCAAGTTCCGCCGCATCGCCTACGACGAGTCGATCGAGCTCTACGGCTCCGACAAGCCCGACCTCCGCTTCGCGATGGAGATGAAGGACGTGGGCGAGTTCGCGACGAGGTCCGGCTTCCAGGCCTTCAAGGACGCCCTCGCGGAGGGCGCGGCCCGCCAGGCCGCAGCCAAGTCCAAGGGCATCACCCAGGAGGGCGGCGCCGTCAAGGCCCTCGTCGTTCCCGGCAAGGCCGACTATTCCCGCAAGCAGATCGAGGAGCTCGAGGCGGCCGCCAAGATCTACCGCGCCAAGGGCATGGCCTGGATGAAGGTCAACGCCGAGGGGAAACTCGAAGGCGGGGCCTCCAAGTTCTTCGCCGGAGAGACCGCTCCCGCGGGCCTCGAGGCGGAGCTCGTCGCCTACCTCGGCGCCAAGCCCGGCGACCTCATCCTCATGGTCGCCGACTCCAAGCGCCGCGTCGCCTGCGTCTCCCTCGGCGCCGTGCGCTCCAAGCTCGGCAAGGACCTCGGTTTCTGCGACCCGAAGAAGTTCGAGTTCGCCTGGATCGTCGACTTCCCGATGTTCGAGTACAACGAGGAAGAGGAGAAGTGGGACACCGCCCACCACATGTTTACGATGCCCCAGGAGAAGTACCATCCGACCCTCGAGTCCGATCCGGGCGCCGTGAAGGGCGACCTCTACGACCTCGTGATGAACGGCTTCGAGCTCGCCTCGGGCTCCATCCGCATCCACGACCCCGAGCTCCAGAAGCGCATCTTCAGCATCGTCGGCTTCGATCCCGCCGAGGCGGAGCGGAAGTTCGGCTTCCTCACCGAGGCCTTCAAGTACGGGCCCCCGCCCCACGGCGGCATCGCGCCCGGCCTGGACCGCCTCGTGATGCTCATGGCCGGCGAGACCTCCATCAAGGAGGTCATCGCCTTCCCGAAGAACTCCTTCGCGGTGAGCCCCATGGACGAGTCGCCGAACGAGGTCGACGCGAAGCAGCTCGAGGAGCTCTCCATCCGCATCCTCGAGGCCCCGGACGGCGCCAAGACCGTCGAGATCCGGAAATAAGGAAGCCGCGCCGCCGGGCGCGACGAACGAACGGCGGAGTCCTGCGGGGCTCCGCTTTTTTTCAAGCCGGCGACCGCCGAGGCGGCCGCCCGGACGGCGAGGAGGAATCGCATGAAGGTCATCGCGTTCAACGGCAGTCCGCGCGGGGAAGGCAACACGCGCCGCGCGCTTTCAATCGTCGCCGACGAGCTCGGCAAGGAAGGCGTCGAGGCGGAGATCGTCGAGGTCGGAAGCGCGGCCTTGCGGGGCTGCGCGGCCTGCGGCGGCTGCGCCCGGAACAAGGACGGGCGCTGCGTCCTCCCCGACGACGGCGTCAACGCCAGGATCGCCGTGATGCGCGACGCCGACGGCATCCTCCTCGGCTCGCCCGTCCACTTCTCCGGCATGGGCGCGACGATGAAGGCCTTCCTGGACCGCGCCTTCTACGTCGCGAGCGCCAACGGCGGCCTCTTCCGCCACAAGGTCGGGGCGGCGGTCGTCGCCGTGCGCCGCTCCGGCGGCGTCGCGACCTTCGACCAGCTCGGCCACTACCTCGCCTACTCCGAGATGCTCGTGCCCGGCTCCAACTACTGGAACGTCATCCACGGCACCGCGCCCGACGAGGCCGAAGGCGACGAGGAGGGGGTGCAGATCATGCGCGTCCTCGGGCGGAACATGGCCTGGCTCCTCAAGCTCGTCGAGGCCGGACGGCCCTCGCTGCCGCCGCCGGAGCGGGAGAAAAAGCGCTACACGAGCTTCATCCGCTGAGGACTGCGCGGAGAGGCCGTGCCGGCTCCGCTGCCCCGCCGGCCCTGCTGCCCCGCTGGCCCTGCCGGCCCCGCTGGCCCGCCGGCAGTGCCTGCGCCGCGGGCACCCGGGGGCCCCGGCAGCCTAGGCCTTCTTCTTCTCGATGGGAAAATAGATGTCCGTCACCATCGTCGGGATGAAGGTCATGAAGCCGAGGAGCGGGCCGCGCACGTAGACTTCGCGGGGCGGCCCGGCCAGGCTGTAGCCCTTGGCGGCAGCCTGTTCGGTCAGGGCGGCGTAGGCCGCCTCGAACCGCTTGTACGAGCCCTTCACCCGAAGATAGAGGCAGGGATCACCGCCCATGTCGGCGAGCTTGTCGAGCTCTTCGGGCGGCCCGGAAACGGGCAGGCAGAGCTCATAGTCGACGTTCTCCGGGTCGGTCGGCTTGTCGAGATAGATGGTGAAGACCTGCCCGTCCGGCTTGAGCCCCCGGAGGGAAGCCTGTTCGTACAGCCCGCGTATGTAGCTACCCATGGCCCTGAGCGAGTCCTTGGTTTTCACCGAGAGGACCGTCATCTCGGGGAAATCCCGTTCTTCAATTGCAAAAGCTTCCGCCATATGAGGCCTCCTCTTACCCTCAAGTATGGCCTTTGGGGAATCAGTGACAATAGGCCGGTAAACAAGGCAAGCTGGGCACTTGACACGCGCACAATAGTTTATTAGTGTATTAGCAACGTAGTACACTAAGGAGTGTGCAGATGATCGAATTCAGATCCATGACCTTCGGGTATGGGAAGAGGCCGCTCTTCGAGGGCCTTGAGCTCGAGCTGGATCCCGGATCCATCTACGGGCTTCTGGGCTTGAACGGGGCCGGCAAGACGAGTCTTCTCAAGATCGCGGCCGGCGCCCTACGCCCGACGGGCGGCGGCGTCACGGTCTTCGGCGCGAATCCCGGGGATCGGGACGCCGCCCGGCTCGCGGACACGGTTTTCGTCGCCGAGGATCCCTGGTTGCCTCCCTTGAAGCCGAAGACCTGGCTGGACCGCTACGCGGTGTTCCGGCCCGCCTTCGACCGGGCTCGCTTCGCCGAGCTTATCCGCGAACTGGCCCTCGACGAGGACAAGCTCCTCACGAAGTATTCCTACGGCCAGCGCAAGAAGTTCGCCTTGGCCGCGGCCATCGCCAGCGGCGCCAGGGTCCTCCTCCTCGACGAGCCGACCAACGGGCTCGACATCCCCTCCAAGGCCCAGTTCCGGCGCCTCCTCGCCTCCGCGGCCCGGGAAGACCGCGTCATCATCGTATCCACGCACCAGGTACGAGATCTTGAAAACCTCATCGATCCCGTCGTGGTGGTCCACGGCGGCAAGGTGCTCTTCACCCTCGACTCCGGCGCCTTGAACGAACGGCTCGCCGCCGCGAGGCTGCCGAGCCTCGAAGGACACCGTGTCGTCTACGCCGAGCGCGACGCCGTCGGTTGGACGGCTCTCCTCGCCGCGGGAGAGCCGGGCCCGGGGAACCAGGCTCCCGACCTCGAACTCGTCTTCAACGCGGCCATCGCCGCGCCCGACCGCCTCGCCGCCGCCTTGCGGGGCGACCCCCTCCCCGAGTACCGGCCGGAGGAACATGCCCTCGCAAAGGAGGCCCGCGAATGAAGGCCCTCGACGTGACCGCGCGCTTCAGCATCGAGCGAATCGCCCTCCTCCTCCGCAACCGCCTGCTCGAAGACCTGCCCGGTTTCGCGATCGGGTTCGCGATCCTGCTCGGGCTCAACGCCTTGACCCTCCTGCTTGGGAAGACGGCCTTCATGAACGAGCGCTCGGGAGGGATTTGGACGGTCTTCGTGGTCTCCTCGGGCATACTCTTGTCCTCGTTCGCCTTCAAGGGCATGCATTCCGGCCGTTCCGGCCCGGATTGGCTTCTTCTCCCCGCGACGCCGCTCGAGAAGTACGGCGCGGCCCTGCTTGCCTATGTCCTCATCTTTCCCCTTGCGGCCTCGGCTGTCTCGACCGGGCTTTCGGCCCTCCTCTATCTCGTCGAGCGCGCCCTGGGCGGTTCCGGCGGCGTGATCTGGACGCCGCTCCTCTCCGGCGGCTTCGAGACCTGGGGCGCCTACGCAGTGATGTCCCTGGTGTTCCTGGCGGGCTCGGCGACCTTCCGCAAACGCGCGCCGCTCAAGACCTTCGGCGTCCTGACCGGCTACGGCCTTGTCATGGCCTTCATCCTCATCGGCGGCGTCTTCCTCATCTACCGTTCCCGCGGGCTCTTGACGACGGAGTTCGACTTCCGGAACGGCGTCTTCAACATCGAAGGCGCGGAAGGGCTCGCGGCCCTGGACGGCGAAAGGGTCGGCGGGATCTACGAGACCGCGATGAACATCCTGTTCTACGGCATCCTGCCCCTCTTCTCTCTCGGCTTCGGCTACCTCAAGGTGGCCGAAAAGGAAGCCCGCGATGAGGTTCAATAACGATCGGCCGATCTTCGCCCAGATAGCCGACTTCCTGGCGGCGGAGGTCCTGGCGGGCCGCCTGCCGCCCGGCGGCCGCCTGCCCTCGGCCCGGGAACTCGCCGTTTCCCTGGAGGTGAACCCGAACACCGCGGCGCGGGCGCTCCAGGCCTTGGCCGAGACGGGCGTCGCCCGTTGCGAGCGCGGCACCGGCTACTTCGTCGCGGAACCCGGCCTCGAGCTGGCGCTGGCGGAGCGGCGGCGGCGGTTCTTCGACGAGGAGTTGCCGCGGCTCTGGACGACCATGGACGAGCTCGGCCTCGGCCTGGACGAGCTGTCGAGGAGATGGGCGGAGCGCGGCTCCGCGAAGGAGAAAGCATGAAGACGAAGATGAAGGCGAGCGCCAAGCTCCTCGCGGTTTTCGGCGCCGCGAGCCTCCTCCTGGCCGCCGCGACCCTGGTCGCGCTGGCGCTGGGCTGAAGCGGGCGGACTGAGCCGGAAACCATGGCGCCGCGCCCGCTCGGGCGCGCCTGGCGGGCGGACCGGCGACGGTCCGCCTTTTTTCGTGTTTTCCCTGCCGGCGCGGCGGAACCGGGGCCTTTCCAGGAGGGGAAACGGGCCCTCCGGGGGATGGCGGCGGGGCTCCTGCCGCCCCGTCACGGCGGAAGCCCGTCGGAATCCCTAGATCCTTATGGGGCAAGCATTATACTCGACCTAAAATGCCCGGTCACGAAAAATCGACTACTTGAATCTTAGTCCCCGGATCACTATACTGCAGACAGGGCCGAGGTTTTTCCAGCAAACGCCGGAAAACCGCAGAGCTTTCAAGGGGATGGCATCCGACAAGAGCGCCCCGATCCCCGTCCGGCGCGCGTTCTTCTCGCTCGACCCACCTGCGCGGGACTCGCGGAACGAAAAGC
>JAEUJG010000165.1 GCA_016794765.1 Spirochaetaceae bacterium
AGCTTAACCGGTAACGCGCTAATTGGCGCGCATCTTGCGGAGCGAAGCGACTGCAAGATGCGTGACAATGCGCGTTATCCGGTTGAAGCCTTTGTTAGAACTTTTATTTCTTAATATCCTTCAACCATTCTTCTAAAAATCCATTGATTCTTGTCTTCATGGTATTCAAGTTCCACAAATCCATTATCCTTTAGTCCAAATTTAACATTGCTCTCTAGTGGCATATTCAATACTCGTTTTATTATGCAATTCAGTATATTCCCATGGCTAATTATTAAATACCTTCCTGGGTCATTACTCAAAATGTAATTTATGCAAAGAAGAGCTCTTGCACTTAGTTCTATTTCGTTCTCTCCGCTTTGCATAGGATATTTTCTAGTGATGGTTGTTTTATCAGGTTCAGGGTATTTTAAACTGGCTTCTTGGTATGTTAATCCCGCCAGTAATCCATTATCTCTTTCTAAAAGCAGTTCATTTTCTTCTATCGGAGTATTCAATACCTCACTTAGTATTGTTGCCGTTTTCTTAGCTCTTAGTAACGGTGACGTGATAATACGATCAAAAGCCTTGGCTTCCTTGAAGAGCATAGCGGTATTCTTACCTTGCGCCACACCAACACTGGTTAATTCCGAGTCGTATCTGCCTTCGTATTTTTTTTCATCGTCGGCTAAAGACCGACCATGACGCATGAAAATAAAACTATACATCGACTATCTCGATTCGCGCCGCGCAAGCGGCGCCGTTCTAACATTAGCTTAACTGGAAACGGTAATCTGAATTCCCCAGTGGTTGGCAACTAGGAATCCCCACCCCGGGGCCGTACCGCTACGCTTACAAGCGGGCGGTATGGAACATGATCACCATGAAGCAGTACATGGCAGTAAAGCAGGCTCAGCGGCAGGGACTCACGGTATCGGCGGTCGCGGTCAAGCTTGGCCGGGACCGGAAAACCGTGCGAAAATACTTCCGCATGGACAAGGAAGAGTTCCTCCGCTATCTCGACCGGATGGCGGAGCGCGGCAAGGGTTTCGAGGCCTACCGCGAGGATATCCTCGAGATCTACCGCAACCACGAAGGCCGGGTCGTCTATTCCTCCGCGGTCTACGATTACCTCCACGAGAGGCACGGCGAACTCCCCGGCTCGGAGCGGACCCTCCGCAGCTACCTGGCCTATCTCAAGGCCTCCGGTCTCGTCGGGAAGGGCAAGGGACGGGAATACCGGCCCGTCGAGCCGCTCCCCTACGGCAGGCAGGCCCAGATCGACTTCGGGCAGGAGACGACGAACATAGGAAAGGTTCACTTCGCCGTAGTCATCCTCGCACGGAGCCGCTATCGCTACGTGGCCGCGCAGGAGCGGCCTTTCACGACCCATGACATCATCGGGCACCTCCTCGACGCCTTCGAGTACTTCGGCGGCGTCCCGGAAGAGCTCGTGCTCGACCAGGACCGCACGATGCTCGTCGCGGAGAACCTGGGCGACCTCGCGGCCACACGGGCCTTCGCCGACTTCGTCGCCGAGCAGGGCCTGCGGCTCTGGGCCTGCCGCGCGGCCGACCCCGAATCGAAGGGCAAGGTCGAAAACTCCGTGAAGTTCGTGAAGACCAATTTCTTCTCGAGCCGCATGTTCGCCGATTTTGGCACCCTCGAGTCCGATCTCCGGAAGTGGCTCCTCCGGGCCAACGGACGCATCTCGCAGGCGACGAGGATGATCCCGCTTGCGGACTTCGAAGCCCACGAGAAGCCACTGTTGCGGCCTTTGCGTGCCTCGGTCTTCCGATCCTCCGCGGGCGCGCGCCCGCGGGAGCGGCGCAAGGTCGACCAGCAAAGCCTCGTCTCGGTCTCGGGTTCGAAATACTCGGTGCCGAGCCCGTATAGGCTCTCCGAGGTCGAGATCGACCGCCGCGAGGGCTTCGTCCGCGTCTTCGATCCGGCGAACGGCCTCGAGATCGCCGCGCACGCGGAATCGGCGAGTCCCGGCGCCGTCGTCACGAACGCCGGGCACTACGGCGACCGCGCCGCCGCGAGCCACGCTCCGCGGCGAGCTGCTGGCCCGGCTTCCCGGCGATCCCGACTGGGCAGCCTTCGTCGAGGGCATCTGGACCGGCTACCGCCGTTACTTCCGCGAGCATGCCGCCCGGCTCTCCCGGCTCTTCGCCTCTCCGCCCGATTCCGCCATCCTGGGCCAGGCGCTGGCCTTCTGCCTCGAAAGGGGGCTCTCCGCCGCCCAAGACCTCCTCGACGCCTACACGGCGCGTGGCGGCGTCCTGGCGGCCCCGAAACGGCCGTCCATGGCCGCAGCGAAAGCGGCGAAGGAAGGCCCTCGAGAACTGCCGATCGTCGAGAAGCGGCTGCTCGCCGACTATCAGCGCGCGCTCGACGCGGCCGGCAAGCGCGAAGGGGGCGAAGCATGAGCGTCGTCGCCGAATCCGCCCGGAAGCTCGAGACCTTGAGCCTTCGCGGCGCCGCGGCCAGCCTCGAGACGCTCATCGAGCGGGCCCAGGGAGAAGGCTTGACCTATCAGGCCTTCCTGGACGCGCTCGTCGACACCGAACTCCGCGACCGCGGCGACCGCCGCCTGAAGCGCAACCTCGCCATGGCCCATTTCCCCGTCCACAAGCGGCTCGAGGACTTCACCTTTTCGAGAGTGAAGGGCATCACCAAGCGGGCGGTCGACGAGCTTGTCGAGTGCGGCTGGATCGATCGCCACGAAAACCTACTCTTCTTCGGCCCGCCGGGACTAGGGAAGACGCATCTCGCCATCGCCCTGGGCCAGGAAGCGGTCAAAAAGGGCTTCAAGGTCTGCTACGAGCGCATGACGAACCTCATGAAGATCCTGTCCCGCGCCGACGTTTCCCGGAGCGCCCAGTTCCGCCTCTCGCGCCTATCGAAATCAGACCTCGTGATCATCGACGAGATCGGCTACACGCCCATCGAGCGCAACGAAGCCAACCTTTTCTTCACCTTCGTCTCGGAACTCTACGAGCGCGCCTCGATCATCGTAACGAGCAACAAGGGCTTCGAGTCCTGGGCCGAGCTCTTGGGCGACGAGGTCATGACCACCGCGTTGCTCGACCGTCTCATGCACCACGCGAAGATATTTTCCCTCTCGGGGGAGTCATATCGAATCTCATCAAGGAAGGAGGGCTAATCCCTCGGGCTGGGGATTCCTGGTTGCCGAAAGGTGGGGAATTCTGCTTGCCATTTCCACTTAACCTGTAAATCCGTCCGCGCGCAGCGCGGTTTGGCGCGCAACTTGCGTAAGGAGCGAAGCGACACGCAAGTTGCGTGACAAAAGGATTTATCAGGTTCAAGCCTTTGTTAGATTTCT
>JAEUJG010000251.1 GCA_016794765.1 Spirochaetaceae bacterium
GCATGGCCCTCGTCCACGAACTCTGCGAGGTCTTTGCCGGCGACATTACGCCGGCCGACGGCGTTTCGCCGGAAAAAAAAGCAAGGCTTGAGCGGGAATCCCTGGCGCGGGTTCTCGGCGGCCTCAAGGAAGCCGAGGAACTTTTCTCGCTGTGGGAGGAGTTCGAGGCTGGCAAAAGCCCGGAAGCGCGGCTCATCAAACAGCTCGACCGCCTCGAGATGGGCATCCAGGCGGCCCTCTACCGCGCGGAGGGTGTCCCGGGAATGGAGGAATTCCTCGAAAGCGCCGACCGGGCCGTAGGTGACGGGGACCTGCGGTCCCTCCTTGCCCTCGCGGCAGGGGCCGGAGCCGGTGCCGCTGCGGGCGCTGTCGCTCACGCCGGCGCGGATGAGGGTGCGAGCGCCGGCGAGAATGTGGGCGTGGGCGACGGCGCGGGCCGGCAAGTCCCGCGCCTCGATTCCCGTCAGGAATAGCCGATCGCCACGGCGAGCATCAGGAGGGCCATCGTCACGAGGAGCATGCCCGCCTGGAGCTTCCAGGTCTTCTTGATCCAGGTCGGCCAGGACATGCCGGCGATGCCGAGGCTGATGAGGAGGACGGCGTTCGTCGGATAGAGCATGTTCGAAAAGCCGTCGCCGAAGGCGAAGGCCTGGATGACCGTCTGGCGGCTCACGCCCGCGAGATCGCCGAGGGGCGCGATGATCGGGATGAGGAGAAAGGCCTTGGCGGTGGCCGAGCCGATGAAAAAGTTCATGAAGAGCGTGAGCAGGTAGATGAGGGCCGCCGCGCCGTAGCTCGAGGAATCCGCGACGGCGCGGCGCGCCGTTTCGAGTATGGTGTCGATGATGCCGCCCGAGACGATGATGCGCTTGACGCTGATCGCCATCAGGATGAGTACGGCCGCCGGCAAGACCGCGACGAGGCCTTCCCAAAAGGCCTTGGCCGCGCGCCTCGCGCCGAGGCCGGCGACGAGGCCGGAGCCGAGGCCGGCGGCCAGGAAAAGCACGGCGGTGATGGGCATCGAATAGTCGGAGAGGCTCCCCGTCAGCGAAATCGTCATGACCGCCGCCAGGAGAAGGACCGCCGCGACCGCGAAAAAGCGGATGCCGCGGGCCACGCGCGGGGCCTCGCCGGCGGCAGTCGAGGCGGCCGAAACGGGATCGGGCGCCTCATCGGCGTCGGCGGAGGTGGCGATGGGCGCCGCGGCCGGGCCGGCGGCCGGGGCGGGCGGGACCGCGGGATGCGCCGCCAGGCGCTCGGAGCGTTTCGCGGCCCGGACTAGCCAGGCCACGTAGAGGGCGTAGATCAGGGCGAAGACCGCCACGCGGAAGGCGGCGCCCGAGAAGACCGGAACGCCGGCCAACCTTTGGGCCGTGCCGATGGAGAAGGGATTCGCGATGGCGGCCGAAAAGCCGAAGCCGGTGGCGAGGATGCTCATGCCGAGGCCGACCGTGAGGTCCCAGCCGAGGGAGACGGCGAGGGCGATCGCGACGGGCACGAGGGGGATCACCTCCTCGAAGATGCCCATCAGCGAGCCGATCAGCATGAAGAAGAGCGTCACGAGGGCCAGGAGGCGGTATTTCCGTCCGCCCGCGCGGCGCGCCAGGGCATCCACCGCGCCCTGCAGGATGCCCGCCCTCTGGAGCACCGCGAAGGAACCGCCGACGATGGCGATGAAGGCCACGATGACGATGACGGTGAGCGCGTCCTCGGAACCGAGGACCTCGAAGGGGGCCGTGAACCAGCGCCAGACCGGGTAGTCCGGGCGAGGCGTCTGCCGATAGCTGGCCGGGTCGATGACCGTTCCCTCGGCGGTCTGGACGCGCTCGAAGCTGCCGGTCGGCACGACCCGGGTCAGGACACCGGCGCCGACCATGAGGGCGAGGAGGATGAGGAAGCTCGCGAGGAAGGCCCTCGCCCCGATGGAAACGCCGGCTTTTTTCTCCGCCATGAGATCGCTCCTTCTTCCGCGCGCGGGAGCCCTGGCGGGACAGCGGCGCGGCGGGAACCAGTATAGCACCGCCGCGACGCGGAGTCTCGCGCGATGTCCGTTTCCGACTTCGCGCGGCCCCGTCGCCCGAGCCTGGGCGCCCGAAGCGGAACCCGCAAGCCCGAAGCCGGGCCGTTGACCGTCGGCCGCGGGCGCGCGATACTCCTTGCGGGTTGAGGAGCCCAGACCAGCATGAGCGCAGCACTCGCCTTGATTCTTGCGGCCCTTTTCGCCGCGGCCGCCGTTGCCGTCATCCGCGCCATCGCGACGCCCCGCGCCGCCCCGCCCTCCCCGCCCTTGCCCGAGGCCGCCCTGGCCGAGGCGGAGGGAGTCGAGGACAGGCTCGCCGCCGCGGTGCGCCGCGCCACGGTGTCCTCCTTCGACGCGGCCGCCGAGGACGACGAGGCCTTCGCCGCCTTCAAGCGCGACCTCGCCCACCTCTTTCCCCGCGTCCACGCGGCCCTGCCGAAGCGGGAGCTCGGCGAGCGCGCCTTGGTCTACGAGTGGAAGGGCAGCGACCCGACGCTCGCGCCCGTGATCCTCTGCGCCCACTTCGACGTCGTTCCCGCGGACGACGCGGCAGAGTGGCGCCACGGTCCCTTCTCCGGAGACATCGCGGAGGGCGCCGTCTGGGGCCGCGGGACGCAGGACATCAAGGTCTGCCTTGTCGCCGCGCTGGACGCGGCGGAGCGGATCCTCGCCGCGGGCAGGAAGCCGCGGCGCACCGTCTACTTCGCCTTCGGCGGCGACGAGGAGGTCGGCGGCAACCGCGGCGCGGCCGCCATCGCCGCCCATCTCGCCGAGGCCGGCGTCCGGGCCTCCTTCCTCCTCGACGAGGGCGGCCCCGTCGCGGACGGCATGCTCTCCTTCGCCGACCGCCCCCTCGCCCTCGTCGGCATAGCGGAAAAGGGCTACCTTGACGCGGCCGTCGAAACCAAGGGCTCGGGCGGCCACGCATCCATGCCGCCCAAGCGGAGCGCCGCCGGAGACCTGGCTCGCGCCGTCGCGGCCGTCGAGGCGAAGCCCTCGCCCGCCCGCCTCACCTACACCGTGCGCAACTTCCTCGACCGGCTCGCGCCCTACGCTCCCTTCGCCTACCGTCTCCTCTTCCGGAACCTCTGGCTGACCGGCCCCCTCGTCAAGGCCGCCTTCTCCGCGGCGCCCACGACGAACGCCCTCGTGCGCACGACGGCGGCGCCGACAATGCTCCAGGGCAGCGCCAAGGAGAACGTCCTCGCCGACCGGGCGCGCGCCAACGTCAACATGCGGATCCTGCCCGGCGACACCACGGAGGCGGCCCTCGAGCGACTGTCGCGCCTTGTGGCCCGGCACGGCGCGGCCGCGACGGT
>JAEUJG010000262.1 GCA_016794765.1 Spirochaetaceae bacterium
GTCGGAAAGGGTGATGAGATCGGCCTTCTGGCCTTTCTCGTAGAGCGAGACGATCCCCGCGAAGACCTCGTGGTTCGCGTTGACATAGAAGTCGTCGGGCCGGAGGTACTTGAGGACCACCGGCACGGCGTCGGGGTCGAGCAGTACCGCCCCCAGAACGGCCTGTTCGGCCTCTCCGTTGTGGGGCGGTACCTTGTCCCTGAGCTCCGCGGGAATCATGCGGCTGTCGCCGTCTTACTCCTGGGCCGGCTCGTCCTCGGGCTCGAGGCCCTGGGACGCGAGGAAGGCGCGCATCTGCGCCTCCGGGGAATCGTCCTCCTCCACGTGGCGGCGCTCGCGGCGCTCGCGGCGGGGGCGGGGCGACTCGTCGGCGGAGCGCTCCTCGGCCTTGACCTCGGCCGCCTGGACGACCAGGCGGATGATGGCCTCGTCCTTCTCGTAGAGGTGGACGACGACCTTGTAGTTGCCGACGCTCTTGATGGAGCGGCCGGGGACTTCGATCTTCTTGCGGTCGACGTCGATGCCCTTCTTGAGGAGCTCGTCGTAGACGGAGGCGTTCGTGACGGCGCCGTAGAGCTTGCCGTTCTGTCCGGCGGGCACGGCGACGACGACTTCCTCGGCCTCGAGCTTCTCCTTGAGACCCGAGGAAGCCTGGCGCTTCTGGGCCTTGAGGGACTCGATCTCGGCCTGGCGCTTCTCGAAGAGACCCTGGGTCTTCTTATTGAAAGCGAGGGCGAAGTTCCGGGGGAAGAGGAAATTGCGGGCGTAGCCAGGGGCGACGTCCTTGACGTCTCCGAGCTCACCCAGATTCGGAACGTCCTGGTTGAGGATTACTCTCATGCTCCGACTCCTTTAAGATTTCGGTACGGTATCCATACCTCGGTAACGCCGAGGAGGGGCAGGATCAGGGCGGCGAGGGTGCCGACCGGCGGGGTGGCGAAGACCATTACGGCCGTCGCTCCGAGCGCGATCCTGAACGTTCTCGGCAGCTTCCAGCGATTCATCAGGTGCGACGCAATCCCGATGCCCTGGGCCGCGTAGGCCAGGGAGAGGACAAGGGCGAAGTTCCAGGCGATGGCCCGGAGCGCCGCCGGCGCCTCGAGATACGCAACGGCGAGTACCCCCGTCCAGGCGGCCAGGAAGGGCCACACGAAGACGTAGGGGAGGCGATAGTCGGCGAGAGGCCGTGCGGCCTCCCTGCCCGGCGTTCCCGGACCGGCGAGCCGGTTCCCGATCCACCAACTCGCCGCGAGAAGGGCGAGGAGGAGGGCCGCGAAGGAGGAGACGAGGGCCTCCGTGGTCTGCGCGGCGAGAACCTTGGGATCGAGGGCGGCCCTGAGCGCCGCGGAGTCGTAGCCTTCCCCCGCTTGGGCGAGGAGTGGCTTCAATACCGCGTCGAGGCGCGCCTCGAGAAAGCTCGTGAATCCCGCGTCGCGCCCGAGAGCCATCATCGCCGGGACGGCGGCCAGGGAGACCGCCGCGACGGCGGCGAGGCCCCTGAGGACGCCCGGTTTCCCGTCCCAGAAGGACAGGTTCATGAGGCAGAGCGCGCCGAGGAGGACGGCGGGAGGAGCGGCGATGGCGAGGAAGTCGGCGGGACCGAGCTCCGCGAGGGCGGAGGCGCCGGCCGAAGCCGCCCGAAGGACATGTCCCAGCACCACCGCGAGGATGGCCGCCGCGGCCGCGCCGAAGCCCGCCCTGCGGCCGAGGCGCCCGAAGGCTACCTGGACGGGGACGAGGAAGGCGAGGCTGAGGAGGAGGGAGTGGAACAGGAGAGCCGACACCGCGCCCGCGGCCAAGGAGGCCGCGAGGAGGCTTCGCCCCCGATTCCCGGACATGACTTCGTCGCTCATGGGACTATCGCGTTGGCCCTCTTACTTCACCACGTAGGGGAGGAAGGCGAGGGCGCGGCCGCGCTTGATCGCCACCGCGAGCTCGCGCTGGTGCTTGGCGCAGGAGCCGGTGATGCGGCGGGGGAGGATCTTACCCCGATCGGTGACGAAACGGCGAAGGACGTCGGCGTCCTTGTAGTTGATGGTAAGCTTCTGCGCGCAGAACTTGCAGACCTTCTTCTTGAAGAAGCCCTTGCCGCGGCGCGGGCCGGAGGAGCCGCGCTCCTCGTCCCTGCGGGGCTCGGGAGAATCGCCGTCCTGGCGGGCCGGCCTCGAATCCTGCTGCTCTCTGATATCGGACATACTCGGTTCTCCTTATGTATCAGAAGGGAATGTCGTCGGTGAAATCGTCGGAAGGGGGAGCGGATTCACGTCCGCCGCCCTGCCGGGGCGCGCCTTGGGGGGCGCCGTAGGAGCCGCGGCCCTGCTGGGGAGCGCCGCGATCGTAGCCGCCTTGCGAGGGGCCGCGGTCATAGCCGCCCTGCGACTGGCCCTGGCGCTCGTAGCCGCCCTGCCCGCCGCCCTGGCCGCCGCCGGGACCTCCCTGACCGCCGAGAAGCTGGACGTCGTTGGCCGTAATCTTGACCTTCATCCTGCTTTGGCCGTCTTGTTCCCATTTGTCCTGCCGCATGTCGCCCTGGACCGCGACGAGCTTTCCCTTGGTGAGGTACTGGTTCACGGACTCGGCCCGCTTGCCCCAGAGGTCGACGTCCCAGAAACTGGACTCGTCCACCCACTGGTCGCCCTTCTTCACGCGCGAACCGGTCGCGACGGAAAAATGGCACACGGCCTGGCCCGAATTGGTGTACTTAAGCTCGGCATCCCGGGTGAGCCTGCCGACGAGGACGGCTACCGAAAGATCTCCCATTGACCGACTCCCTTATGTCAGGCCGTAGGCCTTAGGCCTCGGCCCGGACGAAGAGGTATTTGAGGACGTTGGCGTTGAGCTTGAAAGCGCGCTCCGCCGGGACGACCTTCTGGGGGTCCAGGTTCATCGTGAAGAGGATGTAATGGCCGCGGGTCCTCTTCTTGATCTCATAGGCGAGCTGGCGATCGCCCATGTCGTCTTCCTTGACGTCGCGGGCGCCCTGCTTGGCGAGCTCCGCGGCGACCGCCTCCTTTCCCTGGCGGAAGAGTTCTTCCTCCGAGGGAAAGACGGCGATGAGTTCGTACTGTCTCATGTTTCCTCCCAATGGACTTTTTTCGCCCAATTCCGGGCGAAAGTCCGCCCCTAGGGGGCGGATGGGGTCGCACGCCCAAAAGGGCGTACGATTGGCTCGTACTTTATACTATGAAGAGGCGCGAAGATCAACCGGCCGGGGGTCGCCGAATCGCGGCGGAAGCGCGGTTTTCAGGGCTTTACGCTCGGCCCGGGAACGCCGATGATGAGGTTAGGATCGATATGCCGCAAAAAACACACTACCAAGACGACCTGTTCCTGCTTTCCGTCCTCGTCAAATCCCTCGAAGCCGGGCTTTCCGTGGAGGCGGACGCCGAATACTTCCGCGACCGGATTTCGGGAGACATCTTCTTTCTGGACGGAAGCATCCGCGTTTTTCACGGACTTTTGGCCCAGAACGCCCAGCTCATCGAGCGCGCCGAGTACCTGAAGCTCCTGGAGCGGACGGGGCGGGCCTTCGCCTCCATCGTCGACCGGCTCCTGGCCGGCCGCTTCCCCCGGGCCGAGGACTATTCGGCCTATTCCGCCCAGTTCCGCTCCATCTTGGAGGCGCAGCGCGCCATCGTCCAGGACCTCGCCGCCCTCCTCCAAGAGGCCGACGGGGGCAGTTCGGAGACCGATCTTGTTTCCCAGGACGAGCTTTCGGAGCTGCTCCGGGGCTAAACCGCCGCCCGGGCCCCGAAGCGCCCGGCCCCGAGGCGCAAGCCCCGGAGGCCTCAGGCGTAGTCGGGCAGGAGGGCGAGGCCGTCCAGCGTCAGGTCGGGGTCGACCGCGTCGAAGCAGTCGACGAGGCCCGCGATGACGCGGCAGAGTCCTCCCGTCGCTATCACCTTGGCGTCCTCCCCCATCTCGGCCTTCATCCGGGCGACGAGGTGGGAGACGAGGCCGGCGTAGCCGTGGACAACGCCGGCCTGGATCGACATCACGGTGTTGGTGCCGATCACCGACTCGGGGGCCGCCAGCTGGACGAAGGGCAGCTGGGCGGTGTCGCGCGACAAGGCGTTGACCGCCGTGCCGAGGCCGGGGACGATGGACACGCCGAGGATGGAACCCGAGCCGCTGACGCAGGTGAAGGTGAGCGCCGTCCCGAAATCGACGACGATGGCGGCGCCGCCCACCTTCCGGAAGGCGGCCAGGGCGTCCGCGACGAGGTCGGTGCCGATCTCGTGGGGGCTCGGAATCCGCAAGGGCAGCTTGGGGTAGAAGGCCGGGCCGAGGACGAGGGGCGCGACGCCGAAGAGGTGCCGGCACATCGCCTCCATCGCCGCGGTCAGCGAGGGCACGACCGAGGAAAGCACGACCCGGTCCACGTCCGCCGGCGCCGTGCCGCGGTCAAGTAGGATGGCCTTGAAGATGGAGGAGTACTCGTCCTCGGTCTTTTTGGGCACCGTATGGATGCGCAAGGTATGGACCAAGCGGCCGTCGCGATAGACGCCGCCGACGATGTTCGTGTTGCCTGCATCGATTACGAGGAGCATGCGGCAACTATGACGGCGGCGCCTCCGATCCGTCAAGGGCCCGTTGATTCGCGGGCCCTCCGAACCTCATAATGGCGGGACCATATCGGAGGGAATCATGCCCGACATCATCGAACCGCGAGTCCTGAAAGGGTTCCGCGACTACCTTCCAGAGGCCGAGATCGAGCGCAAGGCCCTGATCGAGATCCTCGAGCGCGTCTTCCGGTCCTTCGGCTTCGTGCCGATCGACACCCCCGTCCTTGAATACGCCGAAATCCTCCTCGGCAAGGGCGGCGGGGAGACGGACAAGCAGGTCTACCGCTTCAAGGACCACGGCGAGCGCGACGTGGCGATGCGCTTCGACCTGACCGTGCCCTTCGCCCGCTTCATGGCCGAGCACGTCGACGAGCTCTACCTCCCCTTCCGCCGCTACCACATGGCCAAGGTCTGGCGCGGCGAGAACACCCAGCGCGGGCGCTACCGCGAGTTCATGCAGTGCGACTTCGACGTCGTCGGCACCGACTCGGGCGCGGCGGACGCCGACATCGTCCTCCTCATCCGCGACGCCCTGGCCGCCCTCGACATCGGCGGCTTCAGCATCCGCATCAACCACCGCGGCCTCTTCAACCGCTTCCTGGCCGCGATCGGCGCCGGCGAGAAGGGTCCCGCCGTCCTCAGGGCCGTGGACAAGCTGGACAAGATCGGCAAGGACGAGGTGCTGAAGCTCCTCGCCGCCGAGCTCGGCGACGAGGCCGCGGTCAAGGTCCTCGAGTACATCGCGCCCTGCGCCTCCTTCGAGGAGGGGCTCGCGCGGCTGGAGCGGCTGGCCGGCGGCCCGAATCCCGACGCCGACCGCCTCCGCTACATCGCCGAGGCGCTTGCGGCCTCCTCTGGCGGCGCCGCCGGAAAGCTCGTGCTGGACCCCTCGATCACGAGGGGACTCGACTACTACACGGGCGTCGTCTTCGAGACCCGG
>JAEUJG010000263.1 GCA_016794765.1 Spirochaetaceae bacterium
CGCCCGTTCCACCAGTCAGGCCGCCCGACACGACTCCGCCCGCGCCGGCCTCGTCGCGGCGCAGGGCCGCGCCGCCCGCCAGGCCCAGCGCGAAGGCCAGGAGAAGCACGGCCCGGAGCCTCGGGCCGCGACCATACAGGCCCCCAAGGGCGATGCCGAAGCCTGCCGCCGCGGAGGCGAGCGTCAACGCGAAAGGGATGGACAGGGAACCGGGATAAAAGCCGAGGGCCAGCCCGAGGGCCGCGGCCCAAGGCGGGGAAAAACGCCGCGGGGCGGCGCCGAGGAAGTCGAGAAGGGAGAGCGACACGAAAGCCTCCGATGGGGGTCGGAGGCCGGCCCGTCGCCCCGCTGGGGGGAGGCGGGCCGGGGCATCACCACTTGAGGCGCTGCAGGGCGTCCTTGGCGGCCCGCTTCACGGCGTCCGGATAGCGCAGGTAGCCGACATAGAGAAGATAGTCGAAGGCGACCTTGTCGCCGAGCTCGCCCAGGGCGTTCACGACGGCCAGGATGAGCTCCTCTTCGTAGGAGCCGCCGAGCTCGGTCTGCGCGTTGATCAGCTGGAGTTGCAGGGCCAGGGCCTGGGCCGCCTCGGTGGAGCCCATCGAGCCGAGGCAGGCGATCGTCTCCACGAGGGCCTCGCGGGGCGCGAGCCCCTTCCCGTAGTCGGCGAGGAGGGCGCGGAAATAGCGGAGCACGAGAGGCGAGGCGCGCTGCCAGCGGAGCTCCGTGATGGTGCGGATCGCGCGCAGGTTGAGTTCGCGGATCGCCGCGGCCTCCACGGGGGCGCCGCCCTGCCACTCGAGTCCGGCGGCCAGGGCCGCCTCGGCGAGGGCGCCGCGCTCCTCGGGACCGAAGGACGGATTCTCGAGGCCGGCCTTGAGGGCGGCGGCCTTCTCGAGCGGCGAGCTCATCACGAGGACGCGGGCGAGATAGCCGGCGTAGTCTCCCTTGATCCTGCCGAGGGCCGCGGAGGCCTTGGCCGTCAGGGCGGGACTGTAGCCCGCGAGGTAGGTGGAGAAGAGCACCGGGAAGGAGGAACCGTCGCCGAGGGCGCCCAGCGCCTCGACCGTCGCCTCCAGCGCCGGATATTCGGGCAGGATGCCCGTGCGGAACAGCGTGTTCTGCGCGGCGAGGAATTCGCCGAGCCGCGCCACGATGGCCGCGTCGGCGGAGCCCGCGGCGCCGATGGCGCGGACGGCCGCGGCGCGGAGTTCGGTGTCGCCTTCGTAGAGGTTGAAGAGGGACCAGAGCCGGTCGGCGGCGCGGGTGTACTTCGCCTCCCCCACCTTGGTCGCCGCGACCAGGGCAAGCTCGCGCAGCTGCGCGTCCGAGCCGCCGAGGAGGGGCGCGTTCTCGATGGCGAAGCGGAGGGCCGTCTCGTAGAGGGGAGCCATCTCCGCCGCCTTGCGCGCGCCCGCCTCCTTGAGAAGCTCGAGCTTGGCGCCGAGGCTCGAGCGCACGAAATTGCGCTGGTAGGTGAGCAGCACGGAGTCCGCGTCCTGGGCCGCGGAGGGCAAGACCGCCGCCGCGGCGAAGACCGCGAACGCGGCTGCGAGAAGTGAACGCTTCAAACCGACCCCCTTCACGATACGCCCGCGCCGCTCTCTTCCGATTCAGCGGAAGGCGAGGATTCGGCGGCGGCGCGGATTTTGTAGACGTAGGAACGGATCGCGTTGCGCGTCCGGGGACTCGGCGCGGAGGCCTCCACGTGGAGGATCGAGCGGTTCTTCTCGGCGTCGTAGTCGACGCTCCGCGTCACGCCGCTCATCACGATCTGGCGGTCGTCGAGGTAAAACTGCGCCTTGACCTGCAGGCCCGGCTTGGCGACGCCGCCTATCGCGACGGCGAAGCCCTCCTCCGATATGTCCTCGATGCGGCAACGCAGGCCCGGATCGCGCTCGGGCTTCTCGAAGGCGCCCTCGATGCGCTTCAGGAGATAGAGGTAGGCGGGGAAGCCGGCCCGGCTGCGCACCGACTTGCGCTTTTGGGTGCGCAGGAGGGCCTCGGAATGCGCCGCGTGGAGGACGGGCACGTTGCGGATCCGCAGGTCGTCTATCACGTAGGTGTCGAAGACGTAGCCGGCGTCCTCGCGGCGCCAGAGGTAGACGCTGATCTTCTTGCCCTTCCAGACGAAATCCTTGGGGAAGCGCCCCCCCGTCGGGTAGGAAAGCACGAGGTAGCGGCTGTTGTTGTCGATCACCGTCGAGTTGTAGACGCCGATGCCCTGCACCAAGACCCGGAGGCGCTGCCCCTGGGAGAGTTGGCGGCTCGAGCGGATGCCGCTCTTGTAGCGCGGCTGCTCGAACTCGAGGCGCTTGCGGAGGGCGTAGACCTTGTCCATGAAGGCGATGCCCTCGCGGCTGCGGTCCCTGCCGAGCTCGCGCTGGCGCGCGACGAGGAGGGCGATCACGCGGTCGAGCTCCCGCGCCGAGGCGAAGACGCTCGTCGGATCGCGCAGCCGCGCGAAGGTGGCCGCCTCGCGGATGCCCGCGAGCTCCGCCAGGCTGAAACCGGCGTCCTTGCCCTTCAGGTGGAATTCCACCAGCGAATAACGCTTTTGCCCCCTGGCCAGGAGGGCCAGGGAGGCGATCGCGAGTACGGAGACGAGGACGACGAGCAAAGTCAGCATTTTGTTTCCGTTCTCTTCTTACGGCACGAGGGCCTTTCGTTTATTATACCCCGAAACGGCGCGGCGTCAAAAGATAGAGGGGGCGCGGATGGAAGAAAAGGGCGAAGCGGGCCGAAACGGCCCCGAAGGGGACATCGCGGCGCGGGACGGGGCGCCGCCGCCGGGGACTTCCTCCCCCGCGCCCGGATTTCCGGGCTTCGCGGCGCCTCACGGAGCCGGAATCCCCGCGCGCCTCCTCCCGCGGCCGACGGGCGCGCCCGAGCACCCCCTCCTCGAGGCCGGCCTCCTCTTCGCCGCCTTCTGGCTCGTCGCCTACCTGCCGGCCGATCCGGCCCTCGCCGGCGCCTCCTTCGGCGAGGCCGCGACCCAGCTGGCCATCCTCGTCCAGATCCTGCCCAAGGCCCTCTTCACCCTCTACTTCATCGCGCGGGCCGAAGGACTCGCCGCCTTCGGCCTCAGGACCTTCGCCCTCGTCGACGCGCCGCGGGCCCTGGCGGTCGCCCTCGGCACCCTCGGCATCGTGATGGTCCCGGGACTGCTTTCGGCGGCCTTCGGCGCCGGACTCACGAATCCCCTCCTCGACGCCGCCCAGGCCGCGGAGCGGCCCTCGCTCCTCCTCCTTCCCCTGGTCGTCCTCGCCTCGCTCGCGGTCGGCTACGGCGAGGAGCTCTTCTTCCGCGTCTACCTGATCCGGCGGCTCAGGCAGGCGGGCCTCGCGCCGGCCTGGGCCGCCCTCGCCTCGGCCCTCGTCTTCGGCAGCGCCCACGGCATCCAGGGCGCGCTGGGGCTCGCCCTCGGCAGCCTCCTCGGCGCCTATTTCGCCTGGCGCTGGCTCCGGCGCGGGAACTTCCACGAGATCGCCCTCGGCCACGCCCTCTACGACGTCTCCGTCATCGTCCTGTCGCTCTACGCCTAGCCCTCCCGCAAAAACCGGGTTGGCCGTCCGCGGCCAAGGCCTGTGCAGAGGCGCGGCCCGCGGACTATACTGGAGGGCATGCAAGCGACCGACAAATTCCGTTCCGACCTCGACCAGGCCCTCCGCCGGGCCGGCTCCTCCACCGAAGCCTTCCGCCTCGAGGCGCTCCGCTCCCATTTTTACTCCTCCTTCCGCGGCGTGCCTGAGGGCACCCTGGCCGACCTCTTCACCGCCTTTTTGGCCAAGTGGCGCGACGGCGAGACCAAGGCCCTCGACTGGCTCGGCGGCGTCGGCAGCCTACTCCTCATGGACTACGACGGCACCGTCTTCAGCAAGGAGGACTGGACCGAGATCCGCGAGGCGGTGGAGCTCGAGCAGGGCGACATAGACCTCGACCTCCTCACCTACGTGATGACCCTGGTCCTCGACCACGGAGCGCTCTAGCGTGGCCGCCTGGTTCGAGGACGAGGAGTTCTGGAAGGCCTACGGGCCCCTGATGTTCGACGGCAAGCGCTGGGCCGAGGTGCCCGCCGTCGTCGACGCCCTCGAACGACTCGCCGGCCTGGAGCCGGGGGACGCCATCCTCGACGCATGCTGCGGCCCGGGCCGCCACTCGGTCGAATTCGCCAAGCGCGGCTATCGCGTGACCGGCGTCGACCTCACGCGGGACTTCCTCGACGCGGCGCGGGACAGCGCCGAGGCGGAGGGCGTCGACCTCGAGCTCCTGCGCGCCGACATCCGCGGCTTCTCGCGTCCCGGCGCCTTCGACCTCGCGGTCAACCTCTTCACGAGCTTCGGCTACTTCGAGGACCCCGCCGACGACCTGGCGGCCCTCCGCCGCTTCCGCGAGTCCCTGGCGCCCGGCGGGAGCCTCGTCGTGGAAACCCTCGGCAAGGAAACCGCCGCCCGCGACTTCATCGAGGGCGAGTGGTTCGAGCGCGACGGCTGGACGGTCTGCACCGAGTTCACCGTCGTCGGCGCCTGGGAGGCCCTCAAGAACCGCTGGGTCCTGATCCGCGGCGCCGAGCGCGTCGACCGCTCCTTCGATCTCCGGCTCTACTCGGGCCTGGAGATGAAGCGCCTCCTCCTCGAGGCGGGCTTCTCCCGGGTCGAGATCTACGGCTCCGTGGAGGGCGCGCCCTACGACGAAAAGGCCTCGAGCCTGGTCGCCCTG
Source organism: Spirochaetaceae bacterium (assembly GCA_016794765.1). Lineage (GTDB taxonomy): Bacteria > Spirochaetota > Spirochaetia > Treponematales > Rectinemataceae > JAEUJG01. The sequence continues at coordinate 4,720 of JAEUJG010000263.1, forward strand.
GCCAAGGCCTGAGCGCCGGCCGGACTCCGGCGCGGTTTCCCGGCCCCGCTGCGCCGGATAACGCTTCACGAAAACATCGCCCTTCGCCCCCCTTCGCCCCGTTGCATTTTGCGCCGGGCGGGTTACACTTATAGCTACGGACGCGGAGCCTTGCGGCCCCCGCGGCCGACCACTATCCCGCGGAAGGCGCCATGACGAAGAATAAAATAGGGCTCAAGCTCGCGAACGGCGAGTTCTACCCGGTCC
>JAEUJG010000280.1 GCA_016794765.1 Spirochaetaceae bacterium
CCGAGCTCGCCGCCCTCGAGTCGCGGCGGACGGAGACCGGGGCCGCCGCCGCCAAATCGGCCGAGACCGCCGCCGCGATGGCCGATCTCGACCGGGAGCTCGGCGAGCTCTCCAAGGCGGCGGATGCCTATCGCGGCCTCGCGGCGGCCGCGGCTCGGCGCGCCCGGGCCGCCCGCGCGGCCGAAGAGGCGGAGCTGCGCGTCCGCGAGGCCCGCGAAGAGGAGGCGCGCGCGCGGGCGGCCCTGGCCGCGGAAAGCGTCAGCGCCGAAGGGGAGGAGGCCGTCCAGGCCGAGTTCGAGGCGGCCCGGCTCGCCCAGGAAGAGGCCAAACTCCACGCGGACCGCGCCGAAGAGGCCGCGGCCGCCGCCCGCGCCTCCGGGCTCGGGCGCGAGGCGCTCCGCGCGGCGATGGAGCGGCTGGCCGCCGAGGCCGAAGCCTTGGCCCGCCTCGAGGGCGCCGAGCGCGCCTCCCTCGCCGCCACCCTGGCGGCCGCTCTCCGCGAGGGCGAAGCCTGTCCGGTCTGCGGCTCCACCGCGCATCCCGCGCCCGCCCACTCCCTGGCCCCCGCCCCGGCCTCCGGCTCCGGCTCCGGGCTCCCCCGCGACGGCGACTTCGCCTCCGAGCTGCCGCGCCGCCGCGAGGCCCGCGACCGCGCCCTGGCCGCCGCTTCCGAGGCCAAGGCCCGCGCCGAGCGCGACGCAGCCACCCTGGAGGAGGCCGAGCGGCGGCTCGACGCCGCGCGGGAGGCCCATGCGGCCTTGGTCGGCGGGCTTGGCGGCGGGACCGCCGGCGTGACCGGTGGCGCCACGGGCGGCGGAGCCGAAGCCGAGCCGAAGGCCCTGCTCGCCGCTGCGGCGGAGCGGCTCGCCGCGGCGGCCGCGGCCAAGCGCGGCCTCACCGAGGCGCGCCGGAAGGCCGAGCGGCTCGCCGCCGCCCTCGGGGAGGCGGCCGACAGGCTCCGCGGGGCCGAGGCAGGGGCGGGCGCCGCGCGCGAGGAGTTGGCCGCCGCGAAGGCCGCGCAGGAAGCCGCCGCCGCGCACTCGGGCGGCGAAGACCCCGGTCCCCTCCTGGCCGCGGCCACCGCGCGCCGCGCCGCCCTCGCGGCCGAGCGAAAGGACCTGGAGCTCGCCGTCGCGTCCTGGAGCGCCGCCTACGAACGCGCCGCCGGCCTGGCCGCCGACGCGGCGGCGCGCCTGCCCGCGGCCGAGGCGGAGGCCGCCGCTTCGGCGGAGGCGGCGGGGGCGGCCCGCGAGGCGGCGGGTTTCGGTTCCGACGAGGAGGCCCTGGCGGCCGCGATGCCCGCCGCCGCGCTGTCCCGGCTCGAGGCCGAGGCGGCCGACTTCGAGCGCGAGCTCGCAGGGGCGCGGGCCGCGGCCGAGGAGGCCGCGCGCGCGCAAGGCTCGGGCCCGGCTCCCGACCTCGTCGCGCTGGAGGCCGACCTCGCCCAAAGGCGCGACGCCGAGGGCGCCGCCCGGACCCGCCTCGACGCCGCGCGGGAGGAACGCTCGCGGCACGAACGGCTCGCGGGCGAGCTCGCCGGCCTCCTGGCCGCGCGGGAAGAGCTCGACGCCCGTTCCGGCCGCCTCGCGGCCCTCGCGGCCCTGCTCTGCGGCGATCTTTCCGGCCGGCGCCTGCCCTTCAAGAACTACGTGCTCGGCCTCTATTTCCGCGCGGTCGTGGAGCGGGCCAGCCTCCGCCTTGCGGAAATGTCCGACGGGCGCTACGGCCTTGTCGCCGACGAAGGCCAGGCTTCCGGCAGGGGCCGCATCGGCCTTGAGCTCCTGGTGCGCGACGCCTACACGGGGCGGAGCCGGCCGGCGGGCACGCTTTCCGGCGGAGAGCGCTTCGTCACCGCCCTCAGCCTGGCGCTCGGCTTGGCCGACGCGATCCGCAGCCGCTCGGGCGGCGTCTCCCTCGACGCGATCTTCATCGACGAGGGCTTCGGGAGCCTGGACGAGGAATCCCTGGACCGCGCGATCAACGCCCTGGAGCGTGCCCGCGGCGCCAGGACGATCGGCCTCGTCTCCCACGTCGGCGAGCTCCGGGCGCGCATCCCCTCGCGGATCGAGGTCGCGAAGGGCAAGGGCGGCTCGAGCCTGGCGATCGCCGAGTAGGAACTCCCCCGGCCTCGGGTTCCGTCCCGGGCGCCGTCCCGGGCGCCGTCCCGGGCGCCGCGGAGCCGCGGGCGGGGGGCTTTTCGTGCGGGCGGGTCTGGCGGTCCCGCGGGCTTCGGCTATAGTTGAAGCATGGCCGGTCGCGCGCGTCGCGGGTCGCGTTACCGGCCAACCAGCCCATGGAGCATCGATGCAAAACGGCGCCTTCTTCGAAATTTACAGCGTTTTCGTGCTCATGGCCGCGATCATCGCGGTCGCGCTCGCGGCCTTCGCCTGGTTCGGGGCCAAGAAGGAGTATGCGCGGCCCTTCGCCTTCCTCGAATTCGGCGTCTTTCTCTGGTGCATTTTTTCCTACCTCCAGCTCCGCGTCTCCGACCCCTCGCAGCAGCTCCTCAACATGCGGTTGTCCTATACCGGCATCCTCATCGTCCCCGTCGCGGGCTTCGCCTTCGGCCGCGCCTTGTCGCGACAGCCCCTGGCGCCGCGGAGCCTGGCCGCCTTCTCGATCCTCCCCTGCGTCACGCTGGTCTTCGTCTGGACGAGCGATTGGCTCCCCTTGCTCTGGGGGGAATCCAGGATCGTCGACGGGATCCTGAGTCCGCGGCCGGGGCCCTGGTTTTGGGTGCACAGCGCCTACAGCTACGCGCTGATCGTCGCGAGCATCCATTCGATAGGCCGCCGCTCCCGCGAGACCTGGGGCTCGGTCCGGCGCTGGCTGAGGCACACGATGTCGCTGCTCATCCTCCCCGCGGCCGTCAACGTCCTTTATGTGGCCGTCCTGATGCCGATCATGCCCTTCGATCCGACGCCGCCGGCCTTCGCCGTCTCCGGCCTTTTCCTGGGCTTCGGCCTCCGGCGCTACAACCTCTTCGACGCGGTGCCCTACGCCAAGGAAGCCATCATCGAGGCCATGCAGCAGCCCGTCATCACGACGGACGGCGAGGGGCGCGTCGTCGGCGGCAACGAAGCGGCGAACGCCTTGTTCGGCGGTCCGGGCTCCATCGAGGGCGCCCTCCTCGCCGCCTTCTGCCCCGCCGCCGCGCGCGCGGCCGCTTCCCCCGATTCGAGGGCGGAGCCGTGGCGGAAGGGCCCGCGCCACTACCTCATCACCGCCTACGCCATCAAGTCGAGGCACAAGCCCTGGGCCGGTTCCCTCCTCGTCTTTTCCGACGTCACCGAGCAGGCCTTGGCGAACCGGGCCCTGGCCGAGAGCGAAGAGGCCTTCCGGCGCTACGCCTTCATGGTCAACGCCTCCCGCGACTTCATGAGCATCGTCAACCGCTCCTATCGCTACGAGGCGGTCAACGACGCCTTCTGCGCGAGCTACGGCAGGTGCCGCGACGACATCGTCGGCTCCACGGTGAGCGACGTCTGGGGCGAGGAGATCGCGAGGGAGAACATCCTGCCCGCCCTGGACGCCTGCTTCCGCGGCGAGTACGTCGTCATCAGGAAGCGTTTCACTTTCGCCGGCGAGCGGGGGGACCGCGACCTCGAGGTCAGCTACAATCCCTACCACGCGCCCTCGGGCGAGGTCAGCCACGCCGTCGTCATCACGAAGGACGTGGGCGACTACATCAGGACCCAGCGGGAGCTGGCCGAGGCGAGGGAACGCGCCGACGAGGCCAACGAGGCGAAAAGCGCCTTCCTGGCCGCGATGAGCCACGAGCTCCGCACGCCGCTCAACGCGGTCATCGGCCTCACCGAGCTCTGCCTGCGCGATCCTCTTTCGGCCGCGCAACGCGACAACCTGGAGACGGTCCGCACGGCGGGCAAGTCCCTCCTCAACATCATCAACGACATCCTCGACCTCTCCAAGATCGAGGCCGGACGCATGACGCTGGAACGCTCCGACTTCGACCTCGTCGACCACCTCTCCCGGATCCTCAAGGCCTTCGGGCCGGCGCTCCGGGACAAGGGCCTGTCCTTCGAGCTCGTCGTGGAGCCGGACTGCCCGCGCTTCGTCCGCGGCGATTCCCTGCGGCTCGGCCAGATACTCCTGAACCTCGTCGGCAACGCGGTCAAGTTCACCGAGCGCGGCGGCATCCTCGTAACGCTCGCCGCCGAGCGGGCGCCTTCCGGGGAGCTTCCCGGCATGACGGTCGGCCTCCTTGTCTCGGTGCGGGACTCCGGAGTCGGCATCCCGAAGGAAAAACAGGAGCTCATCTTCGAGAGCTTCTCGCAGGCCGACTCGAGCGTCAGCCGGCGCTACGGCGGCACGGGCCTCGGCCTCTCGATCTGCAAAAACCTCGTGGCCCTCTTCGGCGGGAGGATCTGGGTGGAGTCGACGCCGGGCGCGGGCAGCGTCTTCTCCTTCACCGCGCGCTTCGAGCCGGGCGACGCGGCGCGCGTCGCCGAGCGGGCCGCGGGCGAGGCCGAGCGCCTCGGGCCCGTCGCCCCCGACGAGGCCCTCGACATCCTCGTCGTCGAGGACAACGCCCTCAACGCCAAGGTCGTCCTGCGCTGGCTCGAGCAGGCGGGTCATCGCGCCAGCCACGCCCCGACCGGCGCGGAGGCGATCCTCTTCCTGGCCCGGAAGCCCTTCGACCTCGTCCTCATGGACGTCGAGATGCCCGACATCGACGGGCTCGAGGCCGCGCGGCGCATCCGCGGCGGCGCCGCCGGCGCCGAACGCCGGGGCGTGCCCATCATCGCGATGACGGCCCACGCCGGGCCGGCCATCCGCGAGGAGGCGGCGCGCGCCGGCATGGACGACTATGTCGGCAAGCCCATCGATTTCGCGGAGCTTTCGGGGGCCCTGTCCCGCGTCTACCGCCCCGCCTCGCGCGGCCTCGCGGCCGTCCCGGAGACGGCGGGGAAGGCCGGGGGAGAGGCGGCCGCCGCCGCCCGGCCCGCGCTCATCGACGCATCCGGCCCCATGAAGCGGCTCGGCGGCGACGAGGAGCTCTATCTCGAACTCCTCGACATCTTCGCCGCCGAGGCGCCCGCCCGGAAGCTCGCCTTCGCCGGGACGATGGAAGCGCGGGGACGCGATGCTCCCGACCGCGAGGCCCTGCGGCGGCTGGCGCATTCGCTCCGCGGCGGCGCGCTCACCATCGGCGCCCAGCCCCTGGCCGCCGCGGCCGCCGCCCTCGAGGCGGAGCTCTCGGGGGCGGGCGGGGCCGCGCCGCCCGAAACCGGAGCCATGGCGGCGCGCGTCGAAGCCCTCTTGGAGCTCCTTGCGGCGACGGCCGGCGCCGCGCTCGGGGCTCGGCCCCAGGGCCACGGGGCCGAGCGGGAGGAATAGCCCGGGCGGCGGCGGATTACCGCTTTCGCGCTTTGGCGCCTGCGGGTATACTAGCCCTCCATGATGCAACGAGGGTCGGAGGCCGAGGACAGGGCCGCCATCGAGTCGCTTCCGCTCGCGGCGAGGCGATGGTTCCAAGGGCCGGTCCGCCATTGGGCGGAGGGCGCCGCGGCCCTCTTGTTGTTGTTGGCCTTCGCGGCCTTCGCCCAGTCCCTCCTCGACACCCAGGCCGCCTTCGGCGAGGACCGCGCCGACCTCATGATGCTCCAGGAAAGCTGGGGCGTCGCCGCCTCGGGCTACGGCCTGCGCGGCGACCGCCGGGCGAGCATGGCGGATTTCCTCGTCGCCTACTCGGGCTTCCGTTCCCGCCCCTCGGTCCGGCGACTCCTCCGCTCCGACGCGGAGTTCGCCGCCCTGGCGGCGAGCGCCGACGCGGCCTTCAACCTCCTCGAGACCGCCGAGCGCCGCGGCGACCCGGCGGCCTCCCGCGCCGCCGCCGACTTCGACCGGGCCCTCGGCGCGATGGCCGCGCGCGTGGGCGACTATTCCCGCGAGCGTCTCGAGGCTTCCCGGCGCTCCTTCGCCATCCTCATCTCCGTTCTCGTCGCCACGGGCGTGGTCTTCGTCGTCATGGAGCGGAGGCTCCGCCGGACGAGCGCCGAGGAGGCGCGCAACCGCGCCCTGGCGCGCGCCCTCATCTCCGCCCAGGAGGGCGAGCGCCTGCGCATCTCCCGCGAGCTCCACGACGCGGTGGCCCAGGACCTGGCCGCGGCCAAGCTCTACTGCGGCCTTGCCGGCGGCGCGGATTCGCTGAAGGCGGCGACCCTCCTCGACCGTTCCATAGCGGAGCTCCGCGAAATCTGCGAGGGGCTCCGCCCGGCGGAGCTGGACCGGCTCGGCATCGGCGAGGCCTGTTCGCGGCTCTGCTCCGACACGAGCCGTTCCTGGGGCATCGCCGTGGAGTACCGCGCCACGGGGATGAAGGGCGTCCTGCTCGCGCCCGAGGCGGAAATCAACCTGTACCGCATCCTGCAGGAAGCCCTTTCCAACGTCCGCCGCCATTCCGGCGCGCGGACCGTCCGCGTCGCGCTCCGCGGCGGCGAGTGTTCGGTCGAACTGTCCGTGGAGGACGACGGCCGCGGTCCCGGCGCTTCGACGCCGGGGCTCGGGCGCCGCGGCATGGAGGAGCGGGCGCGCATGATCGGCGGCCAGTACCGGCTCGGCCCGGGGGCCGCCGGCGGCACGCTCGTGACCGTAGCCGTGCCGGCCCGCACGTAAAGGAGGAATCATGAAAAAGGTCTTCGTCGTGGACGACCATGCCGCGATCCGCGAGGGATTCAAGGCCATCCTCGAGCGCACCGGGCGCTATCACGTCGCCGGGGAGGCGGGGAGCGCCGAGGAACTGCTTTCCCGCCTGGACGCCGGCGAGCCTCCTCCCGACCTCTACATCGTCGACGTGAGCCTGCCGGGGCGGAGCGGGCTCGACCTCGCGGCCGTGCTCAGGCGGCGCGTGCCTTCCGCGCCGGTCGTCGTCCTCTCCATGCATCGCCGCTACGACTACATCGCCGGCGCCTTCCGGGCGGGCGCCTCCGCCTATGTCTCCAAGGACGCCGGCTCCGATTGCGTCGCGACCGCGCTGGACGCCGCGGCGGGCGGCGTCTATTACCTCGATCCGGCCTCGCTCAAGCTTTTCGTCGACGAGGCGGCCAGCGCCGGCGTGTCGCCCGGCCCCTTGCGGGAGACGGGCCCCGGCCTTTCCGACCGCGAGGAGGAGGTTCTCGGCCTCCTGTCCGCCGGCAAGCGCGCGGAGGAGATAGCCGCCGAACTCGGCCTGAGCCAGAAGACCGTGGAAAACCACCTCTCCAACATCACCGCCAAGCTGGGCGCCCGCGACCGCTTCGAGCTCTATCGGATCGCCGCCAAGATGGAAGGGGTGTAGGGGTTCCGGCGCGCGTCGGCGCGTCGGGCCACGCCGCGGGGGCGGACTCGCGGGTGTACGGGGGACGGCCTTGGGGCCGTCCCCCGCCTTTTTTGTGCCGAGGAGTCGCGGTTTGGGTGTTTGTCCCGAATCGTCCCGGGAATCGCCTCGGGTCGAAATCCCGGGAATAAACCGCGGTTCGGTTATAGTGGTTGCGGCAAAGTTAGAAGCAACTAACTCGAAATGGAGTAAATAGATAAAAATAGATCAAAATAAAACATTGTCTGACAATAATATGATAAGCGCTTCGGATTCCGAAACGGGAATAACTCCCGACGCGCTCGTGAAAAAAAACTATACAAATCTCCCGACCGGGTTATACTTAGCCCGAATACGCACATTGCGTTTGGAGGCAACATGAAGAAGACTCTCGCGACTCTTCTCGTCCTGCTCAGCCTGCTGTCCTTCTCCCTCGTGTCCTGCGGACAGAAGGAGCTTACCGCCGACAAGGCTGACTTCATCATCAACAACGGCGCCGAGCCCCAGTCCCTCGACCCGTCCCACATCCAGGGCGTCCCCGAGCACCGCATCTACATGGCGCTCTTCGAGGGCCTCGTCGTCAACGATCCCAAGACCTGCCGCGCCGTCCCCGGCATCGCCGAGTCCTGGACCACCAGCGCCGACGGGCTGACCCTCACCTTCAAGCTCCGCAAGGCCACCTGGTCCGACGGCGTCGCCATCACGGCCAAGGACTTCGTGGACGGCTGGCTCCGCACCCTCGACCCCGCCACCGCCTCCGAGTACGCCTACATGGTCGGCATGCTCGTGAAGGGCGCCGACGAGTTCAACGCCGGCAAGGGTCCCAAGGAAGCCGTCGCCGTCAAGGCGATCGACGACCGCACCCTCGAGGTCGGCCTCAAGGGTCCCGCGGCCTACGCCGTGGACATGATGGCCCACTACGCCTTCTCCCCCCTCCCGATGCACGCGATCGCCAAGTTCGGCGACGAGTGGATCAAGGCGGAGAACTGGGTCGGCAACGGTCCCTACGTCGTCAAGGAGTGGAAGGCCCAGCAGCACCTCTTCGTCGTGAAGAACGCGAAGTACTGGGACGCGAAGAGCGTGAAGCTCCCCTCGATCAAGTTCCTCCCCATCGAGGACAACAAGACCGCGTACAACATGTACAAGAACGGCGAGATCGACTGGCAGACGGGCATCGCCCTCGACCTCCTGGACGAGATCAAGCTCCGCAAGGACTACATGGTCGCCCCCCAGATCGCCACCTACTACTACATCTTCAACAACTCCAAGAAGCCGACGAACGACGTCCGCGTCCGCAAGGCCCTCGCCATGGCTGTCGACACCAAGTCCCTCGTGGAGAAGGTGACCAAGGGCGGCCAGATCGCGACGAGCTCCATCGTTCCCCCGATGGAGGGCTACACCCCCGCGAAGGGCAATCCCTTCAACGTGGAAGAGGCCAAGAAGATGCTCGCCGAGGCCGGTTACCCGAACGGCAAGGGCTTCCCGAAGATCGCCATCCTCTACAACACCAACGACGCGCACAAGAAGATCGCCGAGTTCGTGCAGGAGCAGTGGAAGAACAACCTGGGCATCGAGGTCACCCTCGTGAACCAGGAGTGGAAGACCTTCCTGGACACCCGCTCCAACAGCCACGACTTCGTGGTCTCCCGCGCCGGCTGGACGGGTGACTACCTCGACCCGAACACCTTCCTCGACATGTTCATCGTCGGCTCCGGCAACAACGACGGTCTCTACAACAACCCGAAGTACGACGAGCTCGTGAAGAAGGCGATGACCATGCCCGCCGGTCCCGAGCGCCTCCAGGTCCTCGCCCAGGCCGAGCAGATCCTCCTCGACCAGGAGCAGGCCGTCGCGCCCTTCTACTCCTACGTCGAGCAGCACCTGATCGACACGACCAAGTGGGGCGGCTGGTACAACAACCCGCTCGGCATCCACAACTGGAAGTTCATCTACAAGAAGTAATTGCGCGCATCGGCGCGTACGGTCCGGGGCCCGCGCCCCGCGGCCGGCGCGCCGAAGGGAATGCCGGGGCCGGCGACGGTCCCCCTTCCCGGCGAAACGCGGCGCCTCCGGGCGTCCCCTCTGGGGGCAAGCGCGTTCCGTTCGCCCCGGGCGGGGCGATGAGCACGGCCCGGGGAATCTGTCAAGAAATTTCACGTTGAGCGAACGAGGAGTCGATCGCAATATCGCTGGATCTATCTTGTTTCTGCCGGAAGAAATGCTCCGTGCCGTCCCGTCGGCCGCGACAGGGGCCCCTCCTGGGGTCGCGAAAAAAACTGTTGCGCTCGTCCTGAAAGCGGGGTATAACCACAAGCATCTCGCAGAGGCATCATAGGAGGTATCATGAAGAGGATATTTGCGGTCCTTTTCGCCCTGCTCGCGTTGTCGTCCCTGCTCTTCGTCTCCTGCGGACAGAAAGAGCTCACGGCCGACAAGGCTGACTTCATCATCAACAACGGCGCCGAGCCCCAGTCCCTCGACCCGTCCCACATCCAGGGCGTCCCCGAGCACCGCATCTACATGGCGCTGTTCGACGGCCTCGTCGTCAACGACCCCAAGACCTGCAACGCCGTCCCCGGCATCGCCGAGTCCTGGACCACCAGCCCCGACGGGCTGACCCTCACCTTCAAGCTCCGCAAGGCCACCTGGTCCGACGGCGTCGCCATCACGGCCAAGGACTTCGTGGACGGCTGGCTCCGCACCCTCGACCCCGCCACCGCTTCCGAGTACGCCTACATGATCGGCATGCTTGTGAAGGGCGCCGAAGAGTTCAACGCCGGCAAGGGTCCCAAGGAAGCCGTCGCCGTCAAGGCGATCGACGACCGCACCCTCGAGGTCGGCCTCAAGGGCCCGGCCCCCTACGCCGTCGACATGATGGCCCACTACGCCTTCTCCCCCCTCCCGATGCACGCGATCGCCAAGTTCGGCGACGAGTGGATCAAGACGGAGAACTGGGTCGGCAACGGTCCCTACGTCGTCAAGGAGTGGAAGCCCCAGCAGCACCTCTTCGTCGTGAAGAACGCGAAGTACTGGGACGCCAAGAACGTCAAGCTCAAGTCGATCAAGTTCCTCCCCATCGAGGACAACAAGACCGCGTACAACATGTACAAGAACGGCGAGATCGACTGGCAGACGGGCATCGCCCTCGACCTCCTGGACGAGATCAAGCTCCGCAAGGACTACATGGT
>JAEUJG010000291.1 GCA_016794765.1 Spirochaetaceae bacterium
CTTCGAGACCCTTGAGGACCTGGATGCTTTGAGCCGAATAGGTAGAATCCATAACCGATCCAGATTGGTAGATTGAGGCGGGAAAGTGGGAGCCGGGCCTGCCTCGAGGGGCCCGCCCCATATAGGCGGACGTACCGCCAGGATTTTTGTGTGATGGGCGGAAAAACCGCTTGCCGACTTGGGCATTGGGAGTATACTCGGAACAATCACGAAAGTAAAGAAGAGAGGCCCCCAAGGCCGGGAGGAAGAACGCGGCGCTGGTTGTGGATAACTTGTGCCCATTTTCCCAAGCTGTTGCAGCATAATCAATAAGGATCGAGCGAATAAAAAAGGGCCGAATCGTCCACGCTCCCTGCAAAACGTAAATCGCTACCCTGTCTGCAATTAACTGAATCTACTACATGCAAATTTGGTATGGCAACGGAATTTTGGAGAATTCTCCACATTTAGTTGCATTGCCGAATTTCTAGGGCTTCTTGATATATTGTGGATAACTTGTGTATATAGAGCGTTCCGAAAGGATCGGTAATGAGCAGCTGGAACTATGGTGTCTTCTGGGATGAAGTGATGAACCAGATCCGCGAGGAGCTGGGCGAACACGAGTTTGCCCTCTGGTTCAACATCGAATACGACTCGGCGACGGAGAACCGGATCAACATCCGCGTCCCCTCGAGCTTTTACCGCGACCAGCTCGTACGCCTCTACCAGAAGCTCATAGAAAGAAAGCTCTACGAACTGACGGGCATGCCCCTTTCCATCGATTTCGTCATCGTCAAACCGAGCGGCACCCAGACGGCGGCCCTTCGCCCCCAGGCCCTGCCCGAAGCGGAGGAAGCCCCGACCCCGCCGAGCCCGGGCGGCGACCAGGCGGCCACGGCGGCTTCCGTCGAGGAGGAGCGCGGGGAACGCCAGGCTTCCGGCGCCCGCCTTGTTTCCGCGGAGGCGCCGGCCCAGGCAAAAAATCGGGGCAAGCACCCGAACCTCCGCCTCGATTACACTTTTGAGAATTTTGTCATCGGCGAGAACAACTCCTTCGCCGCGAACGCCGCCTTGGCGATTTCCAAGAATCCCGGCACCTCCTACAATCCCTTCCTCATTTATGGCGGCGTCGGCCTCGGCAAGACCCACCTCATGCAGTCCATCGGCAACCGCGTCTGGCAGACGGACGCCAAGGCCAAGGTGATCTGCATCACGGCGGAAGAGTTCACGAACGAGTTCATCCAGTCCATCCACGACAAGACGACGACCGCGTTCAAGAACAAGTATCGCTATGTCGACATCCTCCTCATCGACGACATCCACTTCCTCCAGAACAAGCTCGGCAGCCAGGAAGAGCTCTTCCACACCTTCAACGCCCTCTACGACGCCAACAAGCAGATGGTCTTCACCTGCGACCGTCCCGTCTCCGAACTCAAGAACCTCTCCGACCGCCTCCGGAGCCGCTTCGAGCGCGGCCTCAACGTGGACCTCCAGCCGCCGAATTTCGAGACGCGGGCCGCCATCCTCAAGAAGAAGGTGGAGGCGGGCTCGGTACCCGTGCCCGACGAGGTCGTGGAAATTATCTCCAAGAACATCTCCACGAACGTCCGCGACCTGGAAGCCGCCCTCACGAAGCTCGTCGCCTACGCCGAACTCGTCCGGAAGGACATCACCCTCGAGATAGCCCAGCACCAGCTCAAGGACGTCTTCAGCCAGTCCAAGCACGGCAACGTGACCATCGACAACATCCTCCGCGTGGTCGCCGACTACTACAAGCTTTCCTACAGCGACCTCAAGGGCAAGAAAAGGACCAAGAACATCGCCTTTCCCCGGCAGGTCGCCATGTACATCGCCCGGGAGATCACCGAGTACTCGACAACCGAACTCGGCTTCGAGTTCGGCGGCCGCGACCATACGACGGTGATGCACGCCTGCCAGAAAATAGAGGAACGGCTCAAGCTCGATCCGAACCTGGAATCCAACATCCAGTCCCTGACCCGCTCCATCAAGGAATACAGCTCGAAGGTCTAGCGTCTTGTAGCCTATATATAGAGGAAGGATGGCGGATATTCGGACCTGGACTCGGGGGATAAGCCTGGGGATGGTGGTGGATAAGTACGCTGCCTGTGGAAATGTGGATAGCCGCGTCGTTTCGAAGAGCAGTTATCCACAAGGAGTAACTTATTCAAGCAGATGAACTTAGATCGCCTTTACACAAAAGGTTTGCCCTTATTACTATTGCTACTGTTTAAATTTATATAAACCAATAAGAGAAGAGAGAGAGGAAAAGACCAGGACGATCAGAATCATCCCTTGTCGGCCTTTTGCTTTTTCCAGAATGCATTATGCGCTTTCCACTCGAAAGAACGGCGCGATTCTGCTACACTAGCCCGAAGGAGGGTTGGAACATGAAATTCACCTGCGAGAAAAACGCCTTTGCCCGCGAGATATCCTTCGCGCAAGAGATCATCGCTTCCAAGAACGCCCTCTCCATCATGTCGAACGTCCTCCTCGAGGCGGCCGACGGCGCTCTTTCCCTCAAGGCCACCGACATCAAGGTGAGCTTCGAGACCGTCATTCCCGTGGACATCGCCGATTCCGGCTCGGTCACCGTGTTCTGCGACAAGCTTTCCGGCATCCTATCCTCTATCCCCGAAGGCGAGATCGAGATCGAACAGGACGAGCAGAAGGTCATCGTCAAGCCGACCTTCAAGAAGGTCCGCTTCCAGCTCAAGACCATTTCCAGCGAAAAATTCCCCGAGCTCCCCGCCGCTCCCGAAGAGGCCTTCTTCGGCGTTCCGGCCAAGGAGCTCAAGGCGATGATCGCCCAGGTCGTCTTCGCCGTTTCCGACGACGAGACCCGCTACTTCATGAACGGCGTCTACCTCGAAAAGATCGAAGGCGGACTCGTCATGGTCGCGACGGACGGCCGCCGCCTGGCCTTCGTGAAGAAGGAATTCGACGTCGGCATTCCGGACTTCAAGGGCGTCATCGTGCCGCCCAAGGTTCTTTCCCTGATCGCCAAACGCGCGCCCGACGAAGGCCTCGTGGAGCTGGCCGTAACCGACAAGAACATTTTCGCCCGCTTCGGCTCCTACAAGATCTCCTCGGTCCTGATCGAAGGCCAGTTCCCCAACTACCAGAAGGTCATTCCCGAGAGCCAGCGCACGGCCGTCCAGTTCAAGCGCAGCGATCTCCTCGAGGCCTTGAAGCGCGTCTCCATCTTCGTCGAGCAGAAATCCCACCGGACCTTCTTCCAGCTTTCCGGCGGCATGCTCGTGCTCTCCTCCGAAGAGAGCGAGCTCGGCACGGCGCGGGAGGAGATACCCTGCCGCTACGACGGCCCCGAGGTGACGATCGCGCTCAACTACAAGTACGTCGAGGATCCGCTTAAGTCCATGGCGAGCGAATACGTCAACCTCGAGTTCACCGAGCCCAACCGCGCCATCACGCTCTCCCCCGATCCCAAGACCGACTTCTTCCACATCGTCATGCCGATGCAGATCGAATAAGGCCGGCCGGGAGGCGGAAGCGGCACGCGCCTCCGCCTCCCGACCGCGCGTGAGCCATGCCCTTCCTAAGCCTGCGTTGCGCCAACTTCCGGAACCTCGAAGACGCCGAAATACCGGTTGAGGCCGAGCGCGTCTTTCTGGTCGGCGAAAACGGCCAAGGCAAGACCAACTTCCTCGAAGCCCTGTATTACCTCTCCTACGGTTCGAGCTTTCGGGGACTCGTGGACCAGGCCGTGCCCCGCAGGGGCGAGTCGGGCTTTGCCCTCGAGGCCCGGACCCGCGCGGAGGGCGAGAGCGCCGATTTCCCGCCCGAAGAGCTCAAGGTATCCTGGAGCGGCAAGACCAAGGACATCCGGCGCGGGGGCAAGCCCCTGCGCGACCGCAAGGAGCTCGTGGAGCTCAATCCCGCCGTGGTTTTTTGCCACGAGGATTTCTCCTTCGCGGCCGGTGAGCCCGAAAGGCGGCGGTTTTTTTTCGACCAGACCGCGAGCCTCTGCTCGGCCGCCTACATCGATTCGCTCCGCGACTACAAGCGCATCCTCAAGCAGCGGAACGCGGCGCTCAAGGAGGGCCGGGCAAGCCTCCTCGATTTCCTTGACGAACAGCTGACGGGCCGGGGCCTGGAACTCATGGCGAGCCGATCGCGCCTGGCGGCCGAATTCGACGGCCGCTTCGCCGAGCTCTACGAGCGGGTTTCGCTTCTCGGCGCCGAGGTGCGGCTCAGGTATCGGCCGAGCTGGCCGGCGGAAGCGGAAGCCGGCGCCATTCTCGAAAAGCTCGCGGCCAAGCGGGGCGACGAGCTGGCCTTGGGAACGAGCCTGTCCGGGCCCCATCGGGACCGCTGGCTCTTCCAGACCGAAGGGCGCGACTTCGCCGCCACCGCCTCCACCGGCCAGCAACGCCTCCTCTCCCTGGCCCTCCGCGTGGCCCAGGCGGACTACTTCACGGCGGCGACGGGCCGGCGCCCGGTCCTCCTCCTCGACGACGTGCTTCTGGAACTGGATCCCGGCAAGCGCAAGCGCTTCTTGGAGGCGCTGCCGCCCGCGGCGCAGGCCTTTTTCACCTTCCTGCCGGGCGAGCCCTGGGAGGACTACCGCGTGCCGGGGACGATCGTGTATCGTGTCGAGCATGGACGACTCGCGCTTTAAGGACGTCGGCTCCCTCCTGTCCGCCTTTTTTGACGAGGAGAAGCTCCAGCGCGGCGGCCGCTATGCCGAGTTTTTCGCCAACTGGAAATATATCGTCGGCGACCGGCTCGCCGCCCACTCCCGCATCGCCGACGTGGACAAGGGCGTCCTCATCGTGGAGGCCGAGCATCCGGGCTGGATCCAGCTCCTCCAGTTTCGCCAGCACGACATCCTGGCCGGCGTTTCGAGCCGTTTCCCCGAGCTGGCCCTCCGGAGCGTCGTTTTCCGCCTGGCCAAGGGTGGGGTCGGCAGCGGGGCTGCCGGCGGCGGGGCCGGCGCGGCCGCACCGCATCGGCCCGGTCCCTTCGGCCCCGGCGGCAGGGATTTGATCGCCGCGGAGCTGGCCGCCGAGCGCGGCGCCCAAGGCGGGACCGAACTCGGCGCCGCGCGGCAGGCGGACTCGGCGTCGGAGCGGGCCGACGCGGACGCCGAGCCGGAACGCCATGAGGAGCCTTCCCTGCCCAAGAGCCTGGGCGACATCGCCGATCCGGCCCTGCGGGCCCTGCTGTCCGACCTGAAGAGGGCCGTGGAGAAGGGCCGGGAGGGCGAGAGCCGGGACGGCGGGGAGCCTTCCTGAAAAGTGGCCTCTTCCGCCGTTGACGAAGCAGGAGAAAAAATTTATAATCCCCCGGCCTACGCTTAGAACCGAGCGGAGCCGCCGGCCTTTAGCCAACGGCGCCGACATTCATATTCCAAGGAGCCTCGATCATGAAGCGCACGTACCAGCCCAGCAAGACCCGCCGTACCCGCAAGTTCGGCTTCCGCGCCCGCATGGCCACCAAGGGCGGCCGCCTCGTCCTCAAGCGCCGCCGCGCCAAGGGCCGCGCCAAGCTCACGGCCTCCGACGAGAAGAAGCCGTACTAAGGCCGCCCGGATCGGGCGGAGGCCTCGAGATCGCCGGCCTGACCTTCCCCAAGGGGGAGCGGATCCGGACGAGATCCGAGATCGATCGGGTTTTCGCGGGGAACCGGCGCGTGTCCGTCAAGGGTATGCGCCTCCATTTCCTGCCGAACTCCCTCCCGGTCACCCGGGTCGTCTTCGTAACGCTTCGCTCCTATCCCGGGGCCGTCGAGCGCAACCGCGCCAGACGGGTGATGCGGGAATGCTGGCGCCTCGGAAAGGCTTCGATCCGGCGCGGTTTTGACGTAGTCGTCGTCCTCTATCCGGGGAACGACGACTTCTCGGTCCGCCGGACGCAGCTTTCCCGCCTCCTCCTCCAAGCCGGCCTTGCTACCGAAACGACATGAAGCGGCTTCTGGCCCTTCCCCTTCTCTTCCTCATCAAGTTCTACCGGGCGGTGATTTCTCCCTTGAAACCGCCCTCGTGTCGTTTCTATCCCACCTGTTCAGCCTACGCCTACGAGGCCATCGTAAAATACGGGCCCTTCCGGGGGTCCTGGCTCGCCCTGAAACGAATTGTCCGCTGTCATCCAATGAATCCGGGAGGCTTTGACCCAGTACCATGAGCGACATGTACAACCAAGACACCAAGGGCGACAAGCGCACGCTGATCGCCGTCGTCCTCTCCGTCATCGTCATCACCGCGGGCTTCATGATCCAGGGGACCCTCTTCCCCTCCGCGCCGCCCCCTGCCCCCGCGGCCGCCGCCGCGCCCGCCGCTCCCTCCGGCCCCGTCGCCGCGACCGGCACCACGGTGGGCACGCCCGCCGTCGCGCAGGCCCTGGTCGCGACGCCGCCCGCCGGCACCCCCGCCGGCCTGCCGGCCATCGAGGCCCCCGTCGCCGAGCGCAGCTACACCGTCGAAACCGACCTCCTCAAGGCCGTCTTCACGAACAAGGGCGGCGATCTCGTCTCCCTCAAGCTGAAGCAGCACAAGGACCGGGACGGCGCCGTCGACCTCGTCCTGGCGGGCAAGGAAGGCCCCGAGGGCTTCTCCCTGGCCTTCGGCGGCCCCGGCGCGCCCGCGGTCGCCGATCTCATGAACGCCCGGATGATCGACGAGAGGACCATCGAGTTCTCCCGCACCTTCCTGGCCAACGTCCCCGGCAAGACCGACCCGGTTCCCTTCACCCTCAGGAAGGCCTACAACTTCCGGAACGGCGAGTACCTCTTCGGCGTCGCGGTGACCCTCGAGAATTCGCTGAACGAGTACCTGCCCCTGAACCAGGGCGGCTTCGCCTACACCCTGCGCTACGGTCCCCAGGTCGGCCCGAACTACAACCACCTTTCCAAGAACTCCGACTACCGCAAGATCGTGACGCTCCAGGAAGGCAAGAAGAAGGCCGAGAACCCGAAGAACACGTCCTGGAATCCGAAGAGCCAGCCCACCTGGTCGGCCGTCTCGGGCAAGTACTTCACCTTCATCGCCATCCCCGAGCTGGCCAGCTACACGACGACCTATACCCCCGGCACCTCCGCGGACATCGGTCCGACCACGCGGCTTGAATTCTCCCGGCCCGCGATCGCCGCCAGCCGCCAGACCGACGCCTACTACTTCTACTTCGGCCCCAAGACCGAGGCCCAGCTCGCCAAGTACGAGTACGCGGACAAGAACGCCTTCGGCAAGAGCGGCCTCGGCCTCGTCAACGCGATGGACGGCTCCGGCATCCTCGGCTGGCTCGAGACGGCGCTCAAGTTCGCGATGAACCTCTTCTACAAGCTGATCCCCAACTTCGGCGTCGCGATCATCCTCGTCACGCTCCTCGTCAAGGTGATCCTCTTCCCCCTCACCAAGAAGGGCTCCATCTCGACCGCCCGCATGCAGGAACTCCAGCCCCGCATGCAGGAGATCCAGACCAAGTACAAGGCCAATCCGCAGAAGATGAACCAGGAGATGGCGGAATTCTACAAGAAGGAAGGCTACAACCCGATGTCGGGCTGCCTGCCCCTCCTGATCCAGTTTCCCCTCTTCATCGCGATGTACAACCTCTTCAACACGCACTTCGACCTTCGCGGCGCCCTCTTCATCCCGGGCTGGATCCCCGACCTCGCGGCCCCCGAGACGATCTGGAACTTCGCCCCCTTCAAGATTCCCCTCCTCGGCTGGAGCGACCTGCGCCTCCTCCCGATCGTCTACCTCGTGAGCCAGCTCGTGTACGGAAAGTTCACGCAGCAGCCCCAGACGGGTCCGGCCGCCAAGCAGATGAAGTTCATGATGTACGGCATGCCGATCATGTTCTTCTTCATCCTCTACGACGTGCCCTCCGGCCTCCTCGTGTACTGGATCGCCTCCAACCTGCTGACGATCGTCCAGCAGATCGCCATCAACGACATCCTCAAGGCGAGGAAGGCGGCGCAGGCCGGCAAGGACGAGGTGACGCCCCGGCTCCAAAAGGGCGCCAAGCCCGGCAAGGGCTCCAAGCGCTAGGTTGCCGCGCACCGGAAGGACGAGGCCGCCGCCGAAGGCGGTCCCCTCCTTCCCCGTTTCGACATCCCTCTCCGTAGGAGAATAGATATGGTATATGAATTCGAAGGGAGGACCGAGAAGGAGGCCATCGACGCGGCGGCCGCCGAGCTCGGCCTCGACCGCGACGGCTTCGACGTCGAAATTCTCGAGTCCCAGTCCGGCGGCATCTTCAAGAAGGGCAAGGTCAGGATCCGCGTCCACACGGGCGGCGGCCAGTCCGCTCCCGCTCCCGCGCCCCGCCGGGCCCCCGCCTCCGAGCGGCCCCAGTCCGAGCGCAAGAGCGCGCCCCGTCCCGCCGAAGGCGGAGAAGCGGCCGCCGATCCGATGCCCTCCGACGAGTTCGAGGCCAAGGTCCTCGAGTTCACGAAGCGCGTGATCGAGGGCATGGGCTACTCCTGCGAGATCTCCGTCCTCTTCCGCGAGGAGAAGAAGCTCGGCGTCAGGATCGAGAGCGAGCACGCCTCGATCATCATCGGGAAGAAGGGCAAGAACCTCGACGCCCTCCAGCTTCTCGTCAACGTCTACTCCGGCCGCCTGGGCCGCGAAGACACCCGCGTCATCCTGGATTCGGAGAACTACCGCATCCGCCGCGAGGAAGCCCTCGTGCGCCTGGCCTACGAGACCGCGGAGGAGGTTCGCCGCCGCCGCCAGTCCGTTCTCCTCGAGCCGATGAATCCCTTTGAGCGCCGGATCATCCACACGACGCTCAACGACATCGTCGACATCGAGACAAAGAGCGAGGGCGAAGGCCTCTACAAGCAGGTCCGCGTCCACTTCAGGGGCCGGGCCTAGGTCCCGGAGCTTCGGCTCCCGCCGAATGGAAAACCTCCCGTCGCATCCGCGGCGGGAGGTTTTTATCTTTGAGGCCGTGGCTTCCTTGCGCTATTTCTTGCCGCCGCCCGAGCCGCCCGAGCTTCCGGCGTCGGCCGGCGCCTTGCCCGCCTCCGCCGGCTTGCTTTCCTGCGTCTTGAGCATGGTCTGCGTGGCCAGCCGCTCCCGCGTGCGGAGGATTTCTCCGTCACAGTCGCTTTTCAGCGCCTGGAACTCGGGGGAACCCGGCTTGATGCCCATCTCCTGGGCGAGAGCGCCCCAGGCTTTGCCCTGGGCCTTGCCGAGCCGCTCCATGATCCGCGCGAGGGTCTGGTTCTGGTGCTTGGCGAGATAGGCCGCGAGGTAGGCTTCCTCGGGCTGGAGTCGATAGCGCGTGGCGATCCGCGCGAGCTCGCCCTTGGCCAGCCCAAGCCGGGCCTCCAGCTCCGCGTAGAACTTGGTCGCGTCGGTCCTGGCGAGGGGGCCAAGATCCTTGAGCATCGCCTCCAGGGCGGGATCTCCCGCGGGGTAGGCGAAGGTTTGGGCGCCCACGGCCACGATGAGGCTCATGAGCACGAGCGTCGCGAACATCCGTTTCATCAAATACCTCCTGCCGGGCGCTGCCCGGATACGAACATATACCCGGCCTCCCGATACCGGGTTGCGCGGATTTCGCTCCGGGCCGCGGGAAATGCGCCGGGCATGTGTTTATAGTGAAGGTGCGGGTC
Organism: Spirochaetaceae bacterium; assembly: GCA_016794765.1. Lineage (GTDB taxonomy): Bacteria > Spirochaetota > Spirochaetia > Treponematales > Rectinemataceae > JAEUJG01. The sequence goes on from JAEUJG010000291.1 coordinate 9,583, forward strand.
TTTGGTGACAGCGAGGAGGCTGACATGCATTCAAACAGGCTAGGCCGCCGCTTTGGGGCGGTCGTCGCGATGGCGGCGGCCGTCGCCGCGGCGCCCCTTTTCGCGCAGGTCAAGGCCGCCGTTCCGCGGCCCGACGTGCGGATCGTCACGGCCGAGGACGCGCGCCTTCGGAGCGCGGAAAGCGCCACGAGCCGGCAGGTCGCCAAGCTCGAGCAGGGCGATGCCGTCGTGGTCCTGGAGACCGGGAAAAAGACCGACAAGGTGGGCGGCGTCTCCGGGACCTGGCTCCGGGCGCGGACCGCCGCGGAGGCGGAGGGCTGGCTGTTCAGCGCCTGGCTCACTCCCGCGGCCAAGGGAGGCTTTTACACCCAGGCCACCCTGCCGAGCGGCTACGGCTATGACGCCTATCTGGCCTTGGCCCTGCGCCGGGGAGAGCGGGTCCGCGCCGCCGAGGACTTTGAGAAGGTGAGCGCCGGCGAGCTCGGCTGGTTCTTCTCGAAGATCGACAGCGATCCGCCGTACATGGTCGTCTGGGACCGCGACCTCGAGGCGACGCCGGCCGAGTTCGCCCTTGAAGAAGGCGTGCCGCGGATCCTCGAGGACCGGATCTATTTCGTCTTCGCCGAGCAGCTGGAGATGACCGGCGAAACCGCCACGGCCGATTTTGCCGCGCTGGCCCTGGCCTGGACGAAGACCCGCGCGGCCGAGTTCGACATCGGCGCCCGGGTTACGCTCGGGCGGCATTACGCCGTATCGGAGGATGAAGCCTCGTCCAACTGGGCGGAAGAGATGGAGGCCTTTGTCGGCCAGGGCGCGGAGATCACCGAACTCCTCGGTCCCGACGAGTGGGGCAGGCCCATCGCGCGGGTCGACGCCGACGGGGGCGAATGGGTCTGGCGCGTGGAAAACATGCGCCTGGACGCGGGCGAGGGCGGGGAAGAAGGCGGCTACGCCGAGGACGAGGGCGGCATCGGCCTTGACGACTTCGCGGAGGTCGCGCAGGGCGAGGAAAGCTACGGCCTCCTCAAGATCGGCAGCTTGGTCGTGCTGGGCCGGCACGACGACTCGGGCGGCGACGCCAACTGGAACGAGGACATGGCGCCCCTCGTCGGCAAGCGCGCCAAGATCGTGGAGCTCGCCGGCTCCGACGACGCGGGCTTTCTCGGCGTTCGCGTCGAAGGCAACGACTGGTTCTGGCGCGCCCGCAACCTGAGCCTCGTCGGGCGCGGACGGGCGGGAAGCTACGGCTTCAAGGTCGGCGACGAGGTCATCCTCGGCCGGCACCGCGCGCTGAACGGCGACGAGAACTGGACCGAGGAGATGGACGCCTACGTCGGCATGCGCGCCAAGATCATCGAGCTCGTCGCCGGGAGCGGCGACGCGGTCGGTTGCGTCCTCGTCCGCGTGGACGTGGACGGCGGCGACTGGGCCTGGCGCGCGGAGAACCTCAAGCCGGCGGACTAGGACCTTGGGCGGCCGATCCAGCCGTCACTCCGTCGATTGGGCCGGCGGCCGGACGGCGGTCAGCGCTTCGGTCAGGGCGCGCGCCAGGCCTTCGTCGGGGCAGTCGAGGCGGCCGAGGGCCAGGCGTTCCGCGCCGTTGAAGGCGGCAAAGCGCGCCAGCTCCTTGGCGAGGGCGCCGGGCAACGCCTCGGCCGCGGCGGTGTTGGAGCGCCGGCCGCGGCTCCCGCGCGCCGTGTCCGCGAAAAAGGGTTCGAGGGTGAGGCGCTTCAGCTCCAGGAGCCCGGTCTTGCGGTCGGCGCGCGCGTCGAGGAGGGCCGCGACCGACCAGTCGCCGCGGCCGTCGCGGTAGAGGAGGGGCAGCGCGAAATAGCCGAAGCGGCGCTTGGCCTCCGGGACGTAGCATTCGAGCTGGTAGTCGAGGCCGAAGAGGCGGAGGAGCCGCCGCCGGTCGATGACGAGGGGATCGAAGGGCGACAGGACTATGACCCGCGGCGCCGGGCGCGCCGGCTCGGCGGCCAAGTCTTCGAGCGCGGCGGGCGCGGCGTAGCAGGATGGATTCGAGCGGCCTCCGCCCTCGGTCTTGCCGGTGCCCCCGACCCGCGAAGCGCCGGGACCGAGCCTGAGCTCGACCAGGCTGCCCGCCTCGAGCCGCGCGGCGAGCTCGGCGTCGATTTCGGCAAGGCCGTCCTTGCGGAGATAGGCGATCTCGTTCCGCGAGAAGACGCCGAGCGAGGCTACCGCGCGGTCGAGGTGGTGGGCCGCCTCGTCGCGAGGGCTCGGCCGCCGCATCGCGAGAGCGGCGGGGAGGGCGCGCTCCGCGAGATCGTAGACCTTCTGGAAGCCCCGGCGCCCGACGACGGCGAGCTCTCCGGCGTGGAAGAGGTATTCAAGGGCGACCTTGGCCGGCTTCCAATCCCACCAACCCCGCGCCCCCTTCATGGGTTCTTCGAAATCCTGGGCCCGCAAGGGGCCTTCCTCCGCGACGCGGGCGCGGACGTAGTCCACGGCCGCCGCCTCCGCGCGAAACCATTCGTGCCCTTGGGCGCGGATCCGCTCCATCCGGGAAAGGCAGTAGGGGTATTCCGCCATGGGGAGGTAGGCGGCGGCGTGGGACCAGTATTCGAAGGCCGCCCGCGGCTCCGCCTCCAGCCGGGCCAGGTCGGCCGCCTTGTAGCGCCGGAGCCGCGACCAGAGGATGTGGTGGTGGGCGCGCTCGACGACGCTGATCGTGTCGATCTGAACCGCGCCGAGCCGGCGTAGGGCGGATGCCGCCCCGGCGGCTCCCGAGCCCGGCGCCCGGCCAAGGCCCGAGGCCGCGACGGCGAGGCGGCGGGCCTCGCCCGAGTCGATGGTGTCGCGCATAGGCTTTTGACAGTAGGGCATCGCGGGCTTCCGGGCAAGGGCGCTTGCGCGCGGCGGGCGGGCGGCGCTAGGCTGGAACGCATGAAACGAAACCGCCGCCGGACCGACCGGCTTCCCGGCGCCCGCCCGATCGAGCCGCCCTTCAAGAGCATCTCCGCCAAGACCGCGGGCCTGCCGCCGGGCAGCGCCGTCTATGCCGGGGACAACGAGCCGACAAAGGCCCTCCTGTCCCTCTACGTCTACGACGAGGGCTCGTGGCGGATGGAGTGTCCGACGACGACGGAGGCCCTGCTCTCCCATATCGAGTCCGGCAAGAAGAACTGGATCAACGTGAACGGCCTGGCGGGCGGGGCCGTGGAACGGCTCTGTGAGGCCCTGGGCGTCCATGCCTTGGTGGTCGAGGACATCCTCGATCCCGGCCAGCGTCCCCGGGTGGAGAACTACGACGAGTATCTCTACCTCGTCACGAAAATGCTGACCACGCACCGGGACGGCAGCGTCGAATACGAACAAGTCAGCCTGATCCTCAAGGGAGATGTCGTCGTCACCTTCCAGGAGACGCCGGGAGATTGCTTCGGCGCCGTCCGCGAACGCATCGTGTCGGGAACCGGCCGCATGCGGCGCATGGGCGCCGACTACCTGGCCTACTCCCTCCTCGACGTCATCGTGGACAACTACTTCATCGTCCTTGAGAAGCTCGGCGACGCCCTCGAAGCCTACGAGTTCGAGGCGAGCAATCCCAAGGCGGCCAAGCGCTTCATGGCGGGCATCCAGGAACTGAAGGGAAACCTGATCCGGCTCCGCCGCTCGATTTGGCCCGTCCGCGATTCCATCGCTTCCCTCCTCCGCTCCGAGGCCAAGCACTTGAGCCCCGAGCTGGCCCCCTTCCTCCGCGACCTCCACGAGAACACCGTGCAGGTGATCGAGGCCTTGGAAACCTACCGGGAACACACGGCCTCCATCCTGGAAATCCACCTCTCCTCGATGTCCAACCGCATGAACGAGGTGATGAAGGTGCTGACCATCATCTCGACCATTTTTATCCCCCTGACCTTCATCGCCGGTGTCTACGGCATGAATTTCCGCTTCATGCCCGAGCTCGAGCGGCCTTGGGGTTATCCCGTCGTGTTGGGGGTCATGGCCCTCGTCGCGATCGGCGAGCTAGTGTATTTCAAAATTCGGAAATGGATTTAATTTTATCGATCTATCGATAGCGAAAAGACTTATTGATAGCCAGCTTGACCGTTCACGGCCTAAGCTGTACGATATTTGCGTTTCACGACAATCCCATTCAAGGAATCGGCGCGTCCGTCGGCGCGCCGGCTAACGACTCCCACTCCACTCAAGGGCAAAGGAGAACCTTTTCGCCATGGCAGTGAAAAGCTTTAGGGGCGGCGCGCATCCGCCCGAGAGAAAGGACCGCACCAGCGGCCTTCCGATCGAATACTTGCGCGGCGCCAAGAGCGTCGTCATCCCGGTGAACCAGCATTTCGGCGCCCCGCTCCAGCCCCTCGTCAAGGTGGGCGACCAGGTCAAGCGCGGCCAGAAGATCGCCGACGCCGACGGCCGCATGACCGTGCCGGTCCACGCCTCCGTCGCGGGCGTCGTCAAGAAGATCGAGCCCCGCACCCAGTCGAACAACGTCGACGGCCCCTGCATCGTCGTCGAGGCGGACGGCTCCGACGGCGTGGACTTCCTCGCCCCCCTCGACGGCTTCGCCTGCACGAAGGACGAGGCCCTGGCCAGGATCCGCGAGGCCGGCATCGTCGGCATGGGCGGCGCCGGCTTCCCCGCCCACGTGAAGCTCGCCCCCTCCAAGCCCATCGCGCTCGTCATCGCGAACGGCGCCGAGTGCGAGCCCTACCTCACCATCGACGAGCGCGTCATGATCGAGCGCCCCGGCGACCTCGTCGAGGGCGTGGCCCTGACGATGAAGATCGTCGGCGCGCCCAAGGGCGTGATCGCCGTCGAGGAGAACAAGGCCCACGCCGTGGCGGGACTCGAGAAGGCCGTCGCCGAGAAGGGCCGCGGTTTCGACATCGAGGTCCAGCTCCTCAAGACGAAGTATCCCCAGGGCGGCGAGAAGATGCTCATCAGCGCCGTCACCGGGAAGGAGGTTCCCTCCGGCGGCCTGCCGATGGACGTCGGTTGCGTCGTGCAGAACATCGGGACCCTGGTCGCGATGGTGGAGGCCTTCCGCGAGGGCAAGCCCCTCATCGAGCGCGGCCTCACGATCTCCGGCGCCGCCTGCGCGAGCCCGAAGAACGTCGTGGTTCCCATCGGCACGCTGGTCTCCGATCTCGTCGCCGAGGGCAAGGTCGAGGTGACCGAGGCCGAACTCGGCCGCGTGATCTTCGGCGGCCCGATGATGGGCACCGCCGTGCCCCATTACGCGATCCCCGTCCAGAAGAACACCTCCGGCGTCCTCCTCGTCTCCAAGAAGGAAGCCGAGCACTACGTCGAGCATTCCTGCATCCGCTGCGGCCGCTGCATGCGCGCCTGCTCCTGCAGGCTTTCCCCCGCCCTCCTGAACCAGGCCCTCGTCGCGGGCGACTGGGAGGACGCGGAGAAGATCGGCCTACTCGACTGCGTCGAGTGCGGCACCTGCTCCTACGTGTGCCCCGCCAGGATCCAGCTCGTCCAGCGCTTCAGGGTGGGCAAGCAGCTCCTCCGCGCCAAGAAGCAGAAGGAGGCCCAGAATGCCTGCAAATAACCTGCTCCTCTCCTCGAGCCCCCACGCCTTCGCCCCGGCGACGACCCGCAAGATCATGCTCGCGGTCATCATCGCCCTCCTCCCGGCGACGGGCTACGGCATCTATCTCTACGGGCTTCCCGCGCTGATCCTCGTGATCGCGACGGTCGCGGCCTCCGTGGCCTCGGAGCTCCTCTTCCGCGCCGCCATCAAGGCGCCCCGCTCCGTCGGCGACCTTTCCGCCATCGTGACGGGTCTCCTCCTGGCCCTCATCCTCCCGCCCTCCACGCCCATCTGGATGGCCGTCCTCGGCGCCGTCTTCTCGATCGTCGTCGCCAAGGAGTTCTTCGGCGGCCTCGGCGCCAACCCCTTCAACCCCGCGTTGATCGGCCGCGCCTTCCTCCTCATGAGCTTCCCGGCGGCGATCACGACCTGGCACAAGCCCCTCCAGGGCATCGTCGACGCGGCGACCACCGCGACCCCGCTCAACCTCGTGAAACAGGGCGCCTCCCTCGCGGACGTGGCCGCCCAGGTCGGCGCGGGCGACGTGGGCGGGCTGTATTGGCAGCTTTTCCTCGGCAACCGCTCCGGCTCCATCGGCGAATCCTCCATCCTCCTCGTGTCGATCGGCGGGCTCTTCCTTCTCGGCCTCGGCGTGATCCAGTGGATCGTGCCGGTCGCCGTCCTCGGAACTACCGCCCTCTTCTCCTGGGCGCTCGGCATGGATCCGCTCTTCTCCCTGCTCTCCGGCGGCGTGGTCTTCGGCGCCTTCTTCATGGCGACCGACTATTCGACGAGTCCCCTCACGCCCCTCGGCAAGGCGATCTACGGAGCCGGCATCGGCCTCCTCATCGCGCTGATCCGCAAGCTCGGCGGTTTCCCCGAGGGCGTCACCTACGCCATCCTCGTGATGAACATGCTCTCTCCCTTCCTGGACAAGCTCCGGGTGAAGAAGTACGGCTACGTCGCGCCGAAAAAGCCGGCGAAGACCGCCGCGCCCGCGAAGGAGGCCGCGAAATGATGAAGGACATCGTCAAGCTCGGCCTCATCCTGGCCGCCTTCGCCGCGGCCGCCTGCGTCGGCCTCGCCTTCGTCAACCAGGCGACCGAGGGCCAGATCGCGATCAACCAGGAAAAGCAGCTCAACGAATCGCTGAAGGGGCTCTTCCCCGAGGCGGAGAAGTTCAACGACATCACCAAGGAACTCACGCTCGCCGATCCGGCGGTCAAGCTCGAGGCGGCCTATCTCGTCGAGCGCGGCGGCGCCCCCCTGGGCATCGCGGCGAAGGCGAGCGGCAACAGCTACGGCGGCGTGACCACCGTGCTCGTGGGCCTGGGCCTCGACCGCCGCATCGCCGGCGTCCGCGTCCTCGACACGAAGGACACCCCCGGCCTCGGCGCCAACGCCGCCGTGCCGACCTATTTCGTCGACAAGACCAGCAAGACGACCTTCCCCGGCCAGTTCACCGGGAAGGCCCTCTCCGATCCCTTCGTGGTGAAGGAGGACATCGCGGCGATCACCGCCTCGACCATCACCTCCAAGGCCATCACCAAGATCATCAAGGCCTCCGCCGACGCGGCGGGCGCCCGCCTCGAGGCCATCGCGATGGCCCCGCCGGCCCCGGCCGACGCCGCGGGAGGGAAGTGACATGAAGCGACTCTGGAATATTTTCAAGGCGGGGATCATCTACGAGAATCCCCTCCTCATGCTGATGATCGGCCTCTGCTCGGCCCTCGCCGTCACGACGAACGTCCAGAACGGCGTTGGCATGGGCCTCGCGATGACCTTCGTCATGCTCTTCTCCGAGGTCATCATCTCGATCTTCCGGAAGGTGATCCCGAACTCCGCGCGCATGCCGATCTTCATCATCGTCATCGCCGCCTTCACGACGATCATCGACCTCGTGATGAAGGCCTACTTCCCCGAGCTCTCCAAGAGCATGGGCGTCTTCATCCCCCTCATCGTCGTCAACTGCATCATCATGGGCCGCGTCGAGGCCTTCGCCTCCAAGGAGAAGGTCCTGGACTGCGTGGCCGACTCGCTCGGCATGGGCCTCGGCTATACCTGGGTCCTTGTCGGCATCGCGGCCTTCCGCGAGCTCCTCGGCAACGGCACGGTCGCCGGCCTCCAGGTGATGCCCGCGGGCTTCGAGCCCATCCTCTTCTTCATTCTCCCCCCGGGCGGCTTCCTCGTGTTCGCCCTCTTCATCTCCCTCAACATCTGGCTCAAGGGCCGCATGCAGAAGGCGGCCGCGAAGTCGGCGGCCAAGGCCGAGGAGGTGGCCGCATGACCAAGATATTCATCATCGCGCTCCTCATAAACAACGTCGTCCTCATGCGCTTCCTGGCCCTCTGTTCCTACGTGGGCATGACGAGCGACGTGGGCCAGTCCGTGGGCATGGGCTTCGCGGTCACCTTCGTGACGGTGCTCGCGACGGCGGTCACCTGGCCGCTGCAGACCTTCGTCCTGGCCCCGCTCGGGCTCGGCTTCCTGCAGATCCTTGTCTTCATCCTGGTCATCGCCTCGCTCGTGCAGCTGGTCGAGTTCTACCTGAAGAAGAACGTGCCGGGCCTCTACGCCGCGATGGGCATCTACCTGCCCCTCATCACGACGAACTGCGCCATCCTCGCCGTCACCTTCGAGAACATCTCCAACGGCTACAACTTCATCGAGTCGATCGTCTACTCCGTGGGCGTCTCTCTCGGCTACCTCCTGGCGATGGTCCTCCTCGCGGGCGTCCGCGACCGGATCAAGAACAGCCCCATCCCCGCCTTCCTCAAGGGCACGCCCATCCTTTTCGCGGCGACGAGCCTCATCGCCATCGCCTTCATGGGCTTCTCGGGCCTGGTGAAGTAAGGGGGCCGACATGATGACCATCCTGATCACCCTCGGCTTCTCCGCCCTCCTGGCCTTCGTCCTCGGCGCCCTCCTCGGCTTCTTCCGCGAGAAGTTCAAGGTCGAGCGCGATCCCCTCGTGGACGCCGTCCGCGGCGCCCTGCCCGGCGCGAACTGCGGCGGTTGCGGCTACCCCGGTTGCGACGGCTACGCCGAGGCCGTGGCGGCCCGCCGGGCCGGTCCCAACCTCTGCTCCGCCGGCGGCTCAAAGACCGCCGAGGCCGTCGCCGCCCTCGTGGGCGTCGCCGCCAACGCGGAGGACCTGGTCTCCGTCCTCCTCTGCTCCGGCACCAAGGAAAAGGCCCTGGACAAGGGCGCCTACGTCGGCATCCCGACCTGCCGCGGCGCCAAGCTTTCCACCGGCTCCACCAAGGCCTGCGCCTGGGGCTGCCAGGGCTTCGGCGACTGCGTGGCGGTGTGCAAGTTCGACGCCCTCGCGATGGGCGACGACGGACTCCCCAAGGTCGACTACGCCAAGTGCACCGGCTGCGGCATGTGCGCCGAGGAGTGCCCCCAGAAGCTCTTCGCCATCGTTCCGAAGTCCCGCAAGGGCTCGGTCGTCCTCTGCTCCAACCGCAACGTGGTCAAGGCCAACGTGATGAAGGCCTGCAAGGCCGGCTGCATCAAGTGCGAAGCCTGCGTGAAGATCTGCCCGGAGGCCTGCATCGCCATGGTCAACGGCATCCCGGTCACCGACTACGCCAAGTGCACGAGCTGCGGCAAGTGCGTGGAGAAGTGCCCGACCAAGTGCTACGCCCTTCTCGAAACCGATGTCATGGGGAAGAAGAAGGTCGCGGTCAACGCCTAGGTTCGTGTTTTCATAGGAATTGCGGCCCCGGGGAAACCCGGGGTTTTTTCTTCTTGCGTTCGCTGAGAAAAGATACAATGCTAGCGTATGGGTAAAACCACCAAGGAATACTCCCGGTTTTTCCTGCTGGTCTTGTTGACCTGGTCTCTCGGCACGTCGGTCGCCGAAGCCGCATCGGCTTCCTCGTCTTCCGGCATCGCGATCATGGAAGAACGCGGCTATCCCCTGCCTTCCGCTCCCCTCTGCGCGGCAGAAGTCGCATTGCGCCGGGCAGCCGTCCTGGCGGCGCCGCAGGGTTACAAGACCGTGGGCGCCAACTGCGAATACAAGACCATAGGCGCGGCGCTGGCCGCTCCCGATGACGGTAGGCGGATAATCTGCGTCATGGACGCGGTGCACCGCGAGGCGGGCATCCGCGTCGCAGGCATAGTCACCATCATCGGCTTCGGGGCCGGCGAGACGGTGATCGAGGCAGCGTCTTCGGTGGAAGAGGCGAGCGATCGCGTCCTTGAGGTCGCCGCCGGCGGCCGGGCCTATGTCCGGGGTCTGACCCTTCGGTGCGGCAAGATAACGACCGTGCCACGGCGCGGCGGCGGCGTCGCCAACTCGGGCGAGCTTCTCATGGAGGACTGCGCTGTAGTGGAGAACCGAGCGACCTACGGCGTCGGGGTCTGGACCGAAGGCAAGTTGACCCTGCGGCGCTGCGTGATAGCGCGCAACAAGGGCATCAAGCGGCCTCCCGCCGACCAGTACTCAGGCGTCGATTGCGGCGGCGGCGGCGCGGGCTTGCGGATCGAAAAGGGGGGCCTGGCTTTGGTCGAGAACAGCCTAATCGCCTTCAACGAGGCGGTCAGCGCGGGCGGCGGCCTTCATGTTTCCTGCGAAGGGCGGGCCCGGCTTGTCGACTCGGTCCTGTTCGGCAACGTCGCCGCGGGCAGGGGGGGCGGCGTCGACCTGGCGGGGGGCATCCTCGAACTCGAGCTATGCAGCATCGCCGGCAACCGCGCGCGGGAAAAAGGGCAGGCGCTGTTCAATCGCGGCAAGCTTTCCCTCCGCGGCTGCCTGCTCGCCGCGGAAGCTGGCGGAGCCTACTTTCTGGGTGAGGACAAGGGTGGAGAATTCGGGATAGGCGAACTCCTCGCCAACGAGGCGAACTATTGCCAATCCGGCCCGCTGGCCGGCGCGGCCGGCGGGGCTCCGGGCATCCTCAGGCTTTCGGAGGCTCGTCCCGGAATGTGGAATCTTGAAAGCGAGAAAGGATCCCCCGCGGCGGGTTTCGGCCGGCCTTGAGACGCCTTTTTACCTGTACGGGGGAAAGGTACGCTATACTCCGTAGATCGGGACGCCGGTCTCGATCCACCACCCCGCCCGGAGGCCCCATGAGCGCTCCCCGTCGTCCTCTAGTTGTAGCGGCCCTTGCGGCCGCGATTCTTTCCTTGATCGCTGGTTCGGCCGCTGCGGCCCAAGCGGCCCAACCGCCGTCGAGGGGGCAAGCCGCCGAGGGCAGCCTCACGATCCTCTTTACCCACGACCTGCACTCGTCGCTCTCTCCTCGGCCCGCGACGGGCCAAGACGGGATGACGCGCATGGTCGGCGGCTACGCCAAGATCGCCGCGGAGGCCGCGGCGGCGAAGGCCGCGGCCGGCGGCCGCGCCATCTTGGTGGATTCCGGCGACTTTACGATGGGCACGCCCTTCCACGTCATTTCCCGCGAAGAAGCGGCGGAGCTCCGCGTCATGGGCGCGATGGGATACGACGCGCTGACCCTGGGCAACCACGAGTTTGATTTCCACCCCGACGGACTTGCGGCGACGCTTACCCGGGCCGCCGCCGAGGGAAGGCGTCCTCTCCTTTTGGCCGCGAACGTCGTCTTTCCCGAGCCGGGCAAGGGTGATGCCGGTACCGAGGCGCTGGCCAAAGCCTTCTCGGCCTACGGCATCGTGCCGACAACCATCGTGGAGCGTGGCGGCCTGAAGATCGGCGTCTTCGGGCTTCTCGGCAAGGACGCGGCCGACGATTCCCCCTACGCCTGGCCGCTTGTCTTCGGCGATCCGGTCGAGTCGGCGAAAAAAGCCGTAGCCGCGCTCAAGGCGGCGGGCGCCGACCTCGTCATCTGCCTTTCCCATGGAGGTACGAGCCGCGATCCCGACCGTTCGGCGGACCAGCTGCTGGCCAAGGCCGTGCCGGGCATCGACGTCATCGTCTCCGGACACTCGCATTCGACGAT
>JAEUJG010000318.1 GCA_016794765.1 Spirochaetaceae bacterium
CCGAGCTCCAGGGCCTTCTTTCCGAGTCCTGCTCCCCGATGGTCGCCCACGCCCGCCACCTCAAGGCCGCGGCGAAGGCCGGCACCGGCGTCGTCTTCGCGGGTCCCTGCATCGCCAAGAAGCGGGAGACCGACGAGATCCTCGTCGCGGCCGGCGGCGAGGGCGCGAGGGGCGGCGCCGACGTCGCCATCACCTTCCGCGGACTCCGCACCTGGCTCCAGGAGGCGGGCATCGATCCCGCGGCGGTCGAGCCCGGGGCGGAAGACCGCTTCACGCCGGAGCGCGCCTCCAAGGGAGTCCTCTACCCCGTGGACGGCGGCATGATAGCCTCCGTCAAGCGCCACCTCCGCGACCACGAGGCGCACTTCGTCTCCTACTCGGGCCTCGTCGAGATCGAAAAGGCCCTGGACGGCCTGGACCGCTACGACGGCGGGGAGCCGATCTTCCTGGAGCTCCTGGCCTGCGAGGGCGGCTGCGTCAACGGCCCCCGCTGCGAGCGCCGCTCCGGCACCGTGGCCAAGCGCCTGCGCGTCCTCGACTACGCCCGCGACGCCCGCGAGGAGGCGGCCGAGACCTCCGTCGACCTCTCCGACCGCCGCACGGGACGGGGCTCCGTCCTCGTCGCGGAGTTTCCCGAGGAGAAGCTCCGCGAGGCCCTGCGCCAGGTCGGCAAGCACCGGCCCGAAGACGAGCTCAACTGCTCGGGCTGCGGCTACGACACCTGCCGGGCCTTCGCGGCGGCCCTCCTCTCCGGGCGCGCCGAGCGCACGATGTGCGTCTCCTACATGCGCGACCTCGCGCAGAAGAAGGCCGACGCCCTCGTCCGCGCGATGCCCTCGGGCGTCGTCGTCGCCGACGCCGAGCTCCGCGTCGTCGAGTGCAACGAAAAATTCGCCAAGCTCCTCGGCGGCGAGGCCGAGGTCGCCTTCGAAGCCAAGCCCGGACTTTCGGGCGCCGACCTCGCCCGCCTCATCCCCTTCTCCGAGCTCTTCGCCCGCGTCATGGCGGAGGACGGACCGGAATACGTCGAGCGCGACCTCAAGCTCGGCAAGCGCGTCCTCCACGGCACGGTCTTCGTCATCGAACGGGGCGCCTTCGCGGGCGGCGTCTTCCAGGACGTCACCCTGCCCTCGGTGCAGCGCGACCGCGTCGTAACCCAGGCCAAGGCGGTCATCGACAAGAACCTCCGCACGGTGCAGCGGATCGCCTACCTCCTCGGCGAGAACGCCGCCGACACGGAGTCCATCCTCGATTCGATCATCGAGTCCTTCGCCGCCGGCGGCGAGGGAGAGGAAGGGTCGCGGCGATGAAGGGTTCCTTCGTCGAGATCGGCCACTACAACGAGCCGAAAAACGGCGAGCGCGTCGAGGGCGACGTCTTCCTTTCGCGGAAGTCCCCCGACGAGGGCCGGATCATCACCGTCCTCTCCGACGGCCTCGGCTCGGGCGTCAAGGCCAACGTCCTCGCGACCCTCACCGCGACGATGGCCGCCGGCTGCGCCGCCTCCAACGTGCCGATCCAGCGCACCGCCAGCGTCATCATGCGCAGCCTCCCCGTCTGCTCCGAGCGGCGCATCAGCTACGCGACCTTCACCCTCGTCGACGTCGAGGACTCGGGCAAGCTCTCCGTCGTGGAGTACGACAATCCCGCCTATGTCCTCGTCCGCGAAAAGACCCTCGTCGAACCGATCAAGACGGAGATCGCCGTCAAGCGCGGACGCCGGTCGGGAGGCCTCGGCGAGCGCGCGATCCTGCGCTGGTCGAGCTTCGCCGCCAAGCCCGGCGACCGGCTGGTGGTCTTCTCCGACGGGGTCACCCAGGCGGGCATGGGCATGCGCGCGAGCCCCCTCGGTTGGGGCGGCCCCGCCGTCGAGGACTTCGTCCTCGGCGCCGTGCGCGGCGATCCCGGCGTCTCCGCCCGCGACCTGGCGCGTACGGTGGTCCGCGAGGCGCTGTCCCGCGACATGGGCGCGGCCCGCGACGACATCACCTGCGGCGTCGTCTACTTCCGCGACGCCCGCCGCCTCCTCGTCCTGACCGGCCCGCCCCTCTACCCCGAGCGCGACGTCGAGATGGCGCGCGTCTTCCGCGAGCATCCCGGC
>JAEUJG010000364.1 GCA_016794765.1 Spirochaetaceae bacterium
GGCGCGCCCCGTCCCCGAGCAGCTCGAGCTCGCGGAGCAGCTTCGGCGCGAGGGCGCCCGAGGCGGCGGCCGCCTCGAGCTCTTCGCCGGTCCAGAAACGCCGCTCGGCCTCCTCCCCGGGCGCGAAGGGTCCCGCGTGGCGGAGGCCGTAGACGAACACGAGCTCGGACTCGCCCTCGCCCTCGTGGCGATAGCGGAAGAGCGGGGCCGGAGCGGTTCCCGCGCCCTCGAGACCCAAGGCGCCGAGGCCCAGGCCTTCGCGGAGGGCCGCGGCCAAGGCGGCCTCCAGGTCCTCGCCGGCGGCCACGTGGCGCCTATGGGCCGAATCCCAGGGGCCGGGCCCCGCGGCTTCGCTCCGCTTGGCGAGGTAGATCCTTCCCTTCTCGTCGAAGACCTGGAGGCTCAGGGCGGGATGGAGCTTGCCGGGACCGGCGTGGCAGGCGACCTCGCCCGCGTGGCCGAGCACCCTGCCCTCCTCGTCGACGAGGGGCAAAACGGCCTCGCCGAGCGCGGCGCCGGCGCCCGAGACGAAGCGGCGGTTCCGTCGGCGCGCGGCCAGGAATTCGACCAGGGCCATGAGGCCGAACAGCAGGTAGAGGAGGGCGCCCGAAACAAAGCCCCAGGCGGCGGTGCCCATCGCCAGGGCCGCATAGACCGTGAGGCCGATGTGGAGGGCGAGGATGGCGAGCATGAGCGTGAGGCTGCGGCGCATGGCGGGCATGGCGGCCGCGGAAAACTCGAAACCCTTGAGCTGTCGCTCCATGTAGGCCTTGAGATGGCGCTCCGGCAGGGCAAGGAGGAGGCCGAAGGCCGCCCCGAGCACGAGCTCGATGACCGCCGGCTTCAGCTTGAAAAAGAGGTCGTTCTCGAGGAGGAGGGACAGCGCCCCGGCCGCCGCGAGAAGGAGGGTGTCGGCGGCGACGAAGGGATCGGGGCGCTTGTCGCGGACGAGGACGAAGAGGAACTCGCCGACCCCGACCGCGAGGCCGACGGCGAGGCCTATCGCCTCCCCGAAGAGCGCGTCGGCGGCGACGAAGACGAGGAGGGGCACGAGGCTCGGCAACAGGGCCTTGAGGAGGCGCGAAAGGTTCATGGGTGCAAAGGATAACGACGCCGGCCACGCCGGGGCAAGCGCATTCGCCCCGCTTCCTCGCTTCGCCGCCCTTGTGCTACTATCGCCGCCATGGCCCTGATCACCCATCCCGCGACGGGTTTTCCCGTCGGCGACCCCGAGCGGAAAGCCCTCCGCCCCGAAGCCCTTCCCTCCCCCGACGCCCTCCGCGAGGCCCTGGCGCCCCTCATCCTCTCCGCCTCCGGCTGGCGCAAGGTCTTCGCGGCCCCCGACCCGCGCCAACCCCGCGCGGCCTGGGCCGCTCCCCTGACCTCCTCGGCCGCCGGCGCCGCCGCGCCCGATGAGGACAGCCTTTCGCCCCTCCTGGCGCCGGCCGACCTCGTCCTCGCAGGCGCGATGGCCCTGGTTTTTTACGACTACCTCCGCGAACGCTCGGGCCGCCCCGATCCCGCCCTCATCCTCGGCATCGACGCCCGGCCGACCGGCCCGGCCATCGCCGACATCATGGCGCGGGTCCTCCTCGGCCTCGGCGCCAGGCCTCGCTACCTTTTCATCGTCGCGGCGCCCGAGATCATGGCCTACGCCCGCGCCTGCGCCGCCTTGGGCGCCGACCACGAGGAGCGCGCCGAGGGCTTCTGCTACGTCTCGGCCAGCCACAATCCGCCCGCGCACAACGGCGTCAAGTTCGGCGTCGGCGGCGGCGTCCTGCCCGGCGCCGAGGCCTCCCGCCTCATTGCCGCCTTCAAGACCCTCGTCGCCGACCCGGCCCTGCCCGCCAGGATCCTGGCCCTGCAGGACGCCGCCGATCCCCGGGCCCTCGCCCGGCTCTACTCCGGCGTCTCCGGCGCCAAGCGCCGCTCCGTCTCCGCCTACACCCTCTTCGCCCGCGAGATCGTCACGGGCAGGCCCGATCCCGACGCCCAGGAGGAGCTCCTCGCGGAGATGGCCCTCGCCGCGGAGGGCGCGCCCGTCGGCGTCCTGGCCGAGCTCAACGGCTCGGCGCGCGCCCTTTCCATCGACGCCGACTTCCTCGGCGGCCTCGGACTCAAGATGGAAGCGCACAACGCGGCGCCCCGCGCCTTCGCCCACCGCATCGTCCCCGAGGGCGAGTCGCTCCGTCCCTGCGCCGACCTCCTCGAGGCGGCGGCCGCGCGCGATCCCGCCTTCGTCGTGGGCTACGTGCCCGACTGCGACGGCGACCGCGGCAACCTCGTCCGGCTCGACCGCGCCACGGGCAAGGCCCGCGTCCTCGAGGCGCAGGAGGTCTTCGCCCTAGCCTGCGTCGCCGAGCTCGCCTCCCTCGTGCGGGACGGCCGGCTCCGCTACGGCGCCGACGGCCGCCCCCTCGACAAGGTCGCCGTAGCGGTGAACGACGGCACGAGCCTCAGGACCGAGGCGATCGGCCGCGCCTTCGGCGTCGAGGTCCGCCGCGCCGAGACCGGCGAGGCGAACGTCGTAGGCCTCGCCGCCGCGCTCCGCGCCGAAGGCTACCTCGTGCGCATCCTGGGCGAGGGGTCGAACGGCGGCAACATCACCCACCCCTCCGAGGTCCGCGATCCCCTCGCGACCCTCGGCGCCGTGCTCAAGCTCCTCCTCCTCCGCGACGGCGAAGGCCGCGAGGGGCTCTACCACATCTGGCTCCGCCGCTCCGGCCGGAACGGGGCCTACGCGCCTGACTACGACCTCGGCGCCATCGTGGCCTCCCTGCCCGCCTTCGCGACGACGAGCGCCTTCGAGTCCCAAGCCGCCCTCAAGATAACGAGCGCCGACCACGCCGCGCTCAAGGACCGCTACCGCGCCGTCTTCCTCCGCGAATGGGAGAGGCGAAGGCCCGAGCTCGAGCGCCGCCTCGGCGTCGTCGGCTGGAAGGCCTTGGCCTCCAACGGTTCCGCCGAGCGCGAGGTCGGAGAGGACTTCGCGGCTTCCGGCAAGGGCGGCCTCAGGCTGGCCCTCCTCGACGCGGGCGGGAAGCCCAAAGCCTTCCTCTGGATGCGCGGCTCCGGCACGGAGCCGGTGTTCCGCGTCATGGCCGACGTCGAAGGCGGCCGCGCGGCCGACGAGGCCTGGCTCCTCGAATGGCACACGGCGATGGTCAGGGAAGCGGACGGCTCCTAGGGGCCCCTTCGCTTCACTTGCAGAAAAACGCTTTATCCGCTAAGATACGCGAAGGATAGCGACGGAGGAACACCTATGGGCATACGCGGCGAGCTCTTTTCGACAAGGATCACCTGCGAGGGGCGGACCTACTTCTTCAACGTGAAGGAGAACCGCATGGGCGACGTCTTCCTTACCGTCGTCGAATCCAAGCCCACCGAGGCCGAGAATTTCGATCGCCGCTCCATCGTGATCTTCAAGGACGACATGAAGGGCTTCCTCAAGGCCTTCCAGGGAGCCCTCAAATACATGGAAAAGCCCGGCGCCGAGGCTCCTTCGGTGAGCTTCGAGCCGGCCCCCGAAGAGCGGAAGCGCGCTCCCCGACGCCCGGCCGCCGCCGCGGGCGGGGAAACCGCCGCCGGCGAGAAAAAGCGCCGCGTCGTCGTCCGCCGCAAGGACGCCGCGGACAAGAAGCCCGAGGCCGAGTCCCCAGCCGACTAAAAGCCCGCATCCACCCGCGGCGATGCCCGATCGCCGCCGCGATCACGGGGAAACGAATCGCAAGGAACGGCCGCCGGTCGTTCTTTTTTTTTGCCGGCGGGACCGGGCGGAGGCGGGCACCCACGGCGCGGCCAATCACGGCGCCGCCGCGCGCCGCGCGGCCACAACGGCGCGGCCCGCCTACCTGAACAGGAAGAGGCCGAGGGCGGCGAGCCAGCCGGCGGCGGCGGCGGCCACCGCCGCGGTCCTGCCGAGCTCCACCCTCCTAATCGTGGCTTCCGCCGCCCGCCTGTACGCTTCGAACGAGCTCTCCAAGTTCCGCAAGGAGTCGTCCGCTTTCGTCAAGGCCGTCCGCAGCCCGGTCAATTCCGACGCCGAGCTCGCGGCACGTTCCCCGAGCTCGGTCGAGATCCGCCGCGAGGACTCGAGCTCGCTCCTCAGATCCTCGAGCTCGAGCCTCGAGCTCTCGAGCAGAGCGGCCAATTCGGTCGAGCTCCGCTTCGAGTCCGCGAGCTCGCTCTTGAGCCTCTCGTTGAGCGCCCCGAGCCGCGTCGAGATCTCCGCGAGCCTGGCGAGCTCGCTCGTCGAGACCGGCGAAGGCGCGGCGGCCGCTTGCGGCCACGAGAAGGCCGGCGCCCAGAGCGCCAAGACAGAGGCCAAGCAGAGCGCCGCCGAGAAAGGCGGCCGCCTTCGAAGAGCATCGCACATCGGGCCTCCTTCCGGTACGCCTTGATCGGGCGCACAACGTCATCCGGAATTGTACGCCCGCCCCCGGGAACCGTCAAAGGGAAAAGCGGGCCCTTCCGACGGCCCCCCGAAATACCTCGGCCGGTCCGGGGACTTCGCCCGCGGGTCAGCCAACGCGGAAGCTGAGCCGCTGGGCGGGCGAGGGGCCGAGGCGCAGGCAGGCCGCGCGATGGGCGGCGGTGGGGTAGCCCTTGTGCTTCGAGTAGCCGTATTCCGGGTAGAGCCAGTCGAGACGCTCCATCGCGCGGTCGCGGGCGACCTTCGCGAGGATGGAGGCGGCCATGATCGCGGGCACGAGGGCGTCGCCCTTGACGACGGCGGCCAGGGGCCGGCCCAGGGGCGGATGGCGGTTGCCGTCCACGTAGAGCTCCGCGGGCGCGGGCAGGCCCCGGCCGCGGAGGTCGGCCTCGAGGGCGCGGTAGGCGCGGCCCATCGCGAGGAAGGTCGCGCCGAGGATGTTGGCCTCGTCGATCTCCGCGGGCGAAGCCCAGTCGATGGCCCAGGCGAGGGCTGCCTCCACGATGAGCCGGCAGGCCGCGTCGCGGCGGGCCTCGGAAAGGGCCTTCGAATCGGCCAGGCAGGCCAGGGGAAAATCGGCCGGCAGCACGACGGCGGCCGCGTAGACCGGCCCCGCCAGGGGTCCGCGGCCCGCCTCGTCGATGCCGCAGACGCCGGGTCCCAGGGGCGGGCCGGCGGCGAAATCGGCCGCGCGGAGGACGGGAAGCCTGGTCCGCGGGGGCTCGCGGGGAGGCGGCAGGTCGAACAGCTCGTTCATCCGGCCGTGAGGATAGCAGGCGGGGCGGGAACGCGTCCATCCCGACCGGCTCCGCCACCCCCACCGCTTCCGTCACCCTCGACGCCCCTTCCGCGGCCTTCCTCCCGCGCCATCGTTCCGATACAATGGGCTCATGGACTTGAGCTTCTACAAGCTCCGGGTCTGCGACGCCGACATCCTCCTCGTCGACGATTTCGCGGCCGAGGGCAAGGACAGGGATTGGCCGGCGGCGGCGCGCGAACTTCTCGACCGTCGCCGCGGCGTCGGCGCCGAGCGCCTCGCCGTGCTCTCCCGCGCCGAGGGTTCGATCTGGCTCCGCGCCTATTCGCCCGACGGCGAGAGCGCGACGGCTCTCTTCGACGCCGCCCTCTGCGCGGCCCGGTTCCTTCTCGACTCCGGACGCTCGGGCAGCGAGTCCGTCGAGTTCCGCGTGCCCCGCGGCGGCCTCGCCGTCGACGTGCTCGACGGCGCCGGCCTGGGGCTCTCCCTCGGGCCGCCCCGCGGCCTTCCCGACGGCGAAGCCCTCGACCAGGAGGGACTCGCCTCCCGAAAGTCCCTCATCGAGGCGGGCGGCGAGCGCTACGAGGTCCTGCCCCTCTGTCTGGGCCGTTCCGGCGCCGGGCTTGGCGCCGGGGCCGCCGGGCGGGGCGGCGAGGCCGCCGGCACGACCGACGCCGCGGGCGGCGAGGCCCAAGCGGACGGCTCCGCCGCGCCCGAGGGCGAGCGGATCGAAGCCGTCGCGGTCTTTTGCGAACGAGGGGCCAAGGCGGCGAAAATGCGCATCGGCGCCGCGAGGCGCGGTGCCAAGGCGCCGACGCCCCTACCCGTCCGCCTCGTCTCGCGGGGCGAGCTCTGGGCCGAGGCGCCGCGCGGCAAGGCCCTCGACGCCGCGGCCGCGGCCGGCCTGGCGCACGCGGCGGCGGTCGCCGCGGGCTACGCCGATTCCGGCGCCCTCGTCAGGCTCCGCGGCGGCGCGCTCTGGGTGGAGTGGACCGAGTCGGGCGGACTCTACGCCGCCGCCCGCCCCGAGTACGTCTACCGGGGCGAATTCCACCTGGGCGACCGGAGCTGACCCGGGAGGACTCAGGAGGCGAAATAGTCGGCGCGGTAGTCGCCGATCTCGACGAAACCGAGGGCGGCGTAGAGTCCCATCGCGGCCGCGTTGCGCGGCTTCACGAAGAGGACGGCGCCCCGGCCCGCCGACGCGAGTTCCGCGAGGAGGCCCTCCATCACGGCGCGGCCGTAGCCCCGGCCCCGGCGGCGCGGCTCGACGTACACGCCGCCGATCTGGTCGAGGAGGAAGGAGCGCGCGTTGGTCCCGGCCTTCGCCACGAGGCCGCCCCCGACGAAGTCGCGCATCGCGCCGTTCGCGCTTTCCCCGCCGCCCGCGGCTCCGCCCCGCCCGAGCTCCCCCGCGACCAGGAGCTGCTCCGCAAGGCTCCGCGCCAGCGCCGCCCGGCAGCCGGCGGGATCGAAGCGGTGGAGGGCGGTGAGGACTTCCTCGCGTTCGTAGGCTTCCTGCAGGGGATAGAGCGCCTCGAGGTCGCCCGGGTCCGCGCGGCGCACGCGGAAGGCGCCGCCGCCCGGCGCGCCCGCCGGGGCCGGGTCGGGAGCCGCCGCCGGGGCAGGCGATGACGCGGCGGCAGGCGCGGCCGCCGGGGAGGAGCCGTGGGCTCGGCCGGACCGGCCCGGGAGGCCGAAGCGCGCCGCGAGGTCTTCGGGGCCGAGGGCCATGAGCCGGTAGGACACGGGCACGATCGGGTAGAGCCCCGCCGCCCGCTCGAAGCGCTCGACGTCGTCGGCCATGCCGATGACGCTGACGGGCTCGAAGCCGCGCTCCGCGAGGAGCTCCGCGAGCCCGGCGTCGCCGCCGACGGGCGGGAGGGCCGGAAAGACGAGCCGGTTCGGCGCGGCGAGACAGGCGCCTTCCACCGCGCCCCCGTCCTCGCCGAAAACGTAGACCGCCCCGCGGAGGGGATTGGGCAGCCGGAGCGCGCCGTCGCGGAGGAGGCGGCCGACAAAACCCGCCGCCATCCGCTCGCGGCCCCGGAGGAAGGCCTCCAGGCGGGGCAGGTCCTCCCGCGTCGCGCGGCGCCAGCCCCCTACCCTCAAGGCAGCTCCAGGGGCAGGCGCCCCTTGGCGGGTTCCTTCCCGACGAGGGCCGCGATGCCCGCTTCCAGGCAGGCCTTGGAATTGCCGAAGACCGCTACCGCCGCCTCGCCGCTCCCGCAGCGGGAGAGGGGCGCGGGGGAAAAGGCGGACACGACGGCTACCCGCTTGCCCCGTTCCCGGGCGCGGACGTAAAAGTCCATCCCCGCCTCGTTGGCCGCGCAGACGAGGACCGAATCCGCCCCCGCGATCGCCTTCTCGAAGGCGGCGAGCTCCGCGGGCAGGGCCGCGGATTCGGGACGATAGCTGAACTT
>JAEUJG010000377.1 GCA_016794765.1 Spirochaetaceae bacterium
GGATTACTTCTTGATCTCGACGAGCTCCATTTCGAAGACGAGGAAGGCGTTCGGGGGGATGACGCCGCCCGCGCCGCGCTCGCCGTAGGCGAGCTCGGGAGGAAGAATCACGAGGCGCTTTTCGCCCTTCCGCATCTGCTGGACGACCATGTCCCAGCCGGGGATGATCTCGCCGGCGCCGACGCGGAACTCGATCGGCCCGCCGTGGAGGGAGGACTGGTCGAAGACGCGGCCGTCGAGGAGCATGCCCTTGTAGTTGACGGCGACGGTTTGGCCCTTCTCCGGGGCCGGGCCGGAGCCCTGTTTCAGGCTGCGCTGGAAGATGCCGTCGGCGCCGCGCTTGAGTTCGGGCATGTTCTTGGCGATGAAGGCGAGGTCGGCGGCCTGACGTTCGGCGACGAGCTTCTTGGCGGCTTCCTTGGCCACGCCGACGCGCTGGTCGAAGGCGGCCTGGTCGCTCTTGAAGGCCTTGGCGGCCGCGCCGGAGCGGACGATCTCGACCTTCTCGATCTTGTCGCCCTGGGCGATCTTCTTGACGACGTCCATGCCCTCCACGACCTTGCCGAAGACGGAATGGCGGCCGTCGAGCCAGGGCGTCTCCTTGAGGGTGATGAAGAACTGGGAGCCGTTGGTGCCGGGACCGGCGTTGGCCATGCTGAGGACGCCGGCGGCGTCGTGCTTGAGCTCGGGGGAGAACTCGTCGGGGAATTCGTAGCCGGGGCCGCCGGAGCCGTTGCCCGCGGGGTCGCCGCCCTGGACGACGAAGTCGGGCACGACGCGGTGGAAGGTGAGGCCGTCGTAGAAGCGCTTGCCCTTGTTCGCGGCCAGGCCGCCCTCCGCGAGGCCGACGAAGTTGCCGACCGTGAGCGGGGCGCGCTCGAACTCGAGCTTGACGAGGACTTCGCCCTTCGTGGTCTTCATGCGGGCGAAGAGGCCCTCGGGGAGATTGGCCTGCTGGCAGGAGACGAGGCTCCCGGCGCAGAGGCAGAGCGCGGCGGTCAGGAGGCCGCGGGAAAGATTCATGCGCATCGTTCCTCCATCGGATTCGATTGGGGGAGCATAATCGATGTGAGCCGCTCCGGGCAAGGGCGCTTCCTTGGCGGCGCCCGGCGTGTCGGCGCTTGACCGCGGGTCGCGGCGGACGCACTATAGGCGATAGCCCGCCTTGCGAAGGCCGGCGACGCAGAGGAGGCCCGACGTGCCCGAAGAGCCCGATCCGACCGGGGGCGCCTACCGCCGCCCTTCCTGGGACGAATACTTCATGGAGGTCGCAAACGCGATCGCGAAGCGCGCGACCTGCGACCGCGGCCGCTCGGGCTGCGTGATCGCGCGCGCCAACCAGATCCTCGCGACCGGCTACGTCGGCGCGCCCGCCGGCCTGCCGCACTGCGACGACGCGGGCCACCAGCTCAAGAAGACCGTCCACGAGGACGGCAGCGTCACCCAGCACTGCGTCCGCACCGTCCACGCCGAGCAGAACGCCATCTGCCAGGCGGCCAAGCGCGGCGTGTCCATCGACGGCGCGACCCTCTATTGCCGCATGACCCCCTGCCGCACCTGCGCGATGATGATCATCAACTGCGGCATCGTCCGCGTCGTCGCCGAACGCCGCTACCACACCGGAAGCGAAAGCGAGGAGATGTTCCGGACCGCCGGCGTCCGCCTCGAGTACGTGTTCGACGAGGTGCAGAGGTATGACAACCAATAGGTCGCGGAAAGCCGGAATGGCGATTTGGAAGCGGGGCTGAGATGGAAATGGCGAGTCCTGGCCAAGACAAGCTGATCGCCGAGTTGCGGACCCGGGTGGCGCGGCTTGAACGCAAGGAACGGGAGCTTGAAGAAACCTTCCGGCGCTACGAGTCGATCACGGCGAATATACCTGTCGGGGTTTTTCGGTTCCGGCATTCCACTGATGGAGGCTACGCGGTGGAATACATGAGCGAGCGCGCGTGCACCCTGACGGGCGTGACGCGCGAAGAGTCCTATCGCGAACCGCTCTCCTTCATGCGCAATTCCCTCACCACCGATCGCGAGGCTTTCGGCGCCGCGGCGGCCAAGGCCATCGAGGGTTGCGAGGACTTCACCTGGGAAGGCGATGCGGTGGTTCGCGGCGCATCCCGCCTCCTTCGCATCGAGATGACACCCGATCCCGGATGCGGAGACGAAGTGGTCTACAACGGCACCATCATCGACCTAACGGAGTCCCGTCTGTCCCGCTCGCGCCGCGACAAGCTTGCCTCCGCCGTCGCGCTCATGGATCGCGCGCTTCTCGAGCTGCGCGAAGCGACAGCCGGCTCGGTTCCCCCGGATCGGCAGGACCTGAAATGGGCGACCTTGTCGGCCCGCGAGGGTCAGGTGGCCGATCTCCTGCTGAAGGGACTTTCGAACAAGGAACTCGCCTCACGCCTTGATCTTTCCGAGTCCACGGTCAAGAAGCACGTCAATTCCTTGTTCCAGAAGCTTGGAGTGTCGAGTCGAGCGGAATTGTTCCTTTTCGATAGGCGAAGGGCCTAATCGGTCAAGTTTTTCGCTCTCTATTTATCGAATTAGAACTTTCGTATAAGCTTCTGGTACTTAGAGATAATAGATATATTAATGTAAATAATGATATCACTCCTTAACCGATCATTTCTCGCCCCTTTGCTGAAAATTGCACGGCTTTCAATGATGTTCTACGCTGCCGAGGGACGAGCACCTAAGGAGTCCCCATGTCCAGCGAATCGCCTGTCCGCAAAAAAACCACTTCGATCTTCAAGTCACTGATGATTTTCTGCGCCCTTGTCCTTGTTGTTCTTCTTGGCCTCGTCGGCTTTGTCAGCTATGACGTGGCCGCTTCCTCCGTCACCAAGGCCTACGAAAACCAACTGCGCAACATGAACGCCTCCATCGGCCGGGAACTTGCCGGAAAGCTCGACGCCCAGATATCCGTCATCCGATCATTTTCGGAGTCGGCGATTATCCAGTCCGCAGTCGCCTCGGGCAAGTACGATGAGCTCCGCGGTCTTTTCACCGTCTGGGCCAAGAACAACGGCCTTGAAAACATCATGCTCTCCACGGCCGAGGCCAATCCCCGCATCCTCGTAGACGGCAGCGAGGCCGGCGGAGCCGGCATCCGCTGGGGCGGCATCGGCTTCGACGCCGCCATCGAGCCGGCCGTCCGCGGGGAACTAGGCGTCTCCAAAGTCGCCACGAGCCCCATTTCCGGCGAAATCTGCACCGTCATCGCGATGCCGGTCCTGGTCAAGGGCAAGGTCGCCGCGATCATGGCCGAGGCGGTGTACTTCAGCAAGATCGCCGATTCCCTGATCGGGAACATCACGATCGGCGAAACCGGCTACTGCGTAATCACCGATACCCAAGGGCTGATCCTCGGGCACCCCGACAAGAAGCTCGTCGGCGAGTCCAACGTGGGAGATACGACCTACGGCAAGGCGTTGCTGGCCGCGAAGTCGGGAGAGGTCGTTCGCCATGCCGACGAGAACGGGGAGCGGAAGCTGTCGGCGGTCACCCGCAACGAGCTTTTCGGCTTCGTGTCCGTGGCCGTCATCAACGAATCCGACCTCACGGCGAGCTCCCGGAAGATAGCGCTCTATATCGCGCTGATCGGCGCCATCGGCATCGGTCTCTGCTTCCTGATCCTGGCCCTGTTCGTGCGGAAGCTCATCGGCAAGCCGTTGGCCGTCGTCACCGAGGGACTGTCCCTCGTCGCCTCCGGCGACCTTTCCCTTTCGGGCCTTGATCGGGTATATCTGGACTCCCTCGCGGGCAGGGCCGACGAGATCGGCAGCATCGGCGCCTCGCTTGCCGCTCTCGCCAGCTCGCTTTCAGGCATCATCGAAGGCGTGCGTTCCTCCGCCGACCAAGTCGTCACGGGAGCCGGACAGCTCAACGCCTCCGCCGCCCAGCTGAGCGAGGGCGCGGCCGAACAAGCCGCCTCCATGGAGGAAGTGACGAGCTCGATGGAGGAGATGGCCTCCAACATCCGCCAGAACTCGGAGAACGCCGCCCAGACCGAGGGCATAGCCCGGAAGGTTTCGCGGGATGCCGAAGCGGGCGGCCGCCGCGTCGCCGAGGCCGTGGACGCGGTGAAGCGGATCGCCGAGAAGATCACCATCATCGAGGAGATCGCGCGGCAGACGAACCTTCTGGCGCTCAACGCGGCGATCGAGGCCGCCCGCGCCGGCGACGCGGGCAGGGGCTTCGCCGTGGTCGCTAGCGAGGTGCGAAAGCTCGCCGAGCGCTCGCAGATCGCCGCCGGAGAGATCAACGAGCTCTCCTCCGCCACGGTGAACTCGGCCGAGGAGGCGCGAGGCATGATCGCGGCGATCGTGCCGGACATCCAGAAGACCGCCCAGCTGGTGCAGGAGATCGCCGCGTCGAGCAGCGAGCAGAGCCAAGGCGCCGAGCAGATCAACGCCGCCCTCATCCAGCTCGACAAGGTGGTCCAGCGGAGCGCCTCCACTTCCGAGGAGCTGTCCGCCACCGCCGAGGAGCTTGACCTCCAGGCCAACGCCCTGCGCGACGCGGTGGCCCGCTTCACGCTTGCCGAGGCCCGCGCCGCGGCGGCCGGCGGCCCCGTCAAAAACGCCGCGATCGAACCCCTTCGCGCGGCTTCCATCGAGCCGCGCGCCTCCCTGGCCGGTCGCTCCCCCATCCACGAAAGGGCTCCCGCGGCCTTCCTTCCCGCGGACGAGTCCGATTCGGGTTTCGAGGGCTTCTGAGCCATGGCCAAACCGAAGAGCGAACACCTGATCTTCAGGGTCGACGGCGAGGCCTATGCCTTGTCCGTCGAGACCGTGCGCGAGGTGGTGGAGTACGGGCGCATAACGTCCATTCCGCTCTCCGATCCGTCGATGCGCGGCCTCATCAACCTGCGCGGCGCGGGTGTGCCCGTCGTCGACCTGCGTCTGCTTCTCGGCCTCTGGCCGGCGGACGCGACGCGGGACACGAGCATCATCATTGTCGACGCGCCTGCCGGCGCCGGCGAGACCAGTCTGCTCGGCGCCATCGCCGACTCGGTGTGCGAAGTCACGTCCTTCGGCGCTCTCGAGCCGGCGCCCCGTTTCGGCTCCCGGGCGCCGCTCGAGTACATCGCGGGCATCTGCAGGAAGGGAGACGGCTTCGTCGTCGTCCTCGACGCCGAGCGGCTCTTCGCGGGACTCCGCATTGAGGAGGGGGTGGTCGCATGAGGCAGGATGGGGTGCACGCGGGTCCGGTTCGGCTCCGATGTGGGGAGGACGCCGATTGGGATTCGATCTCTTTTCGGCAGGCGCAGGTTGTCGGTTTATTTCTCCGCGGCTTCCCTAACCCCGAGATCGCCATGCGCCTCGGCGTCGACGAAGAGGTGGTGGCCGCTGAACTCACGGCCGCCCAGCTGGGCCTCGGCCTCAGGGCGTTGGACGAGCTCCTGTCGTTTTTCGACAAGGTCTATCAGGGCGCCTAGGGCTCGCCGGCCGTTTTT
>JAEUJG010000413.1 GCA_016794765.1 Spirochaetaceae bacterium
TCGGCCTCGTGCCGGTGGGATTCCTCACCTACTGGATCCTGCGGAAATCGAGCCTTGAGGCGAAGGGCCCGCCCCGCGGCGGCGCTTCCGGCGCGCGGCCCTCCCGTCCGCGCTCCCGCGCGCGCGCGGGTTCCCGCCGCGCCTGATTCGCGATCGATCGCGCGCGGCCCGCCGGGGCCCCGCGCGGAGGAGGTTTCCATGGAAGTCATCGACCTCGGCGAGGAACAGGTCGGGAGCTACTGCAAGTGCCTGGAGGACTGGTCGGAGGAGTTCGACGACGAGGGCGGGCGGAAGCGCGCCTGGTACGAAAAAAGCCGCGCCCTCGGCCTCAGGGTCAAGCTCGCCAAGGACTCGGACGGCGCCATCGTCGGCATGATCCAGTACGCGCCCGCCGCGATGGCGCCGGTCCTGGCGGAGGACCTTTACTACGTGTACTGCGTCTGGGTCCACGGCTACAAGGAAGGCGTCGGAAACCGCCAGCGGCGGGGCGCCGGCGCGGCCCTCCTCGGGGCCGCGGAGGAGGACGCGCGGGAACTCGGGGCCAAGGGCCTCGCCGCCTGGGGCCTTCGCCTGCCCTTCTTCATGCGCTCGGCCTGGTTCAAGAAGCGCGGTTACGAGGTCGCCGACCGCGAGGGGATGGCCGAGCTCGTCTGGAAGCGCTTCTCTCCGGAGGCCGAGCCGCCGCGCTTCGCCGAGCGGAAGGTCCGCCCGGAACCGGGCCGGGACCGCGTGCGCGTCGAGGCCTACTCGAACGGCTGGTGCCCGGCGCAGAACCTCGTCTTCGAGCGCGCCAAGCGGGCCGCCGCGGCCTATCCCGGCGCCGTGGACTTTGTCGGCGTGGAGACCGCGGACAAGGCGGTCTTCCTGGCGACCGGCCTCTCCGACGCCCTCTTCATCGACGGCAGGGAGGAGCGCACCGGCCCGCCGCCGAGCTACGAGCGCCTCCGGCGCCGGATCGAAAAGAGGGCGAGGAAGCGCCGGCTCCTCTAGCTCCGGTCGCGCCCGCCGGCCCCAGGCCCCGGCCGCGCCCCCACGGCGGCCGCGCCCCGCAGGGCCGGCCGCGTGCCGAACGATCGGCGCGGCCCAGCGGCCGGGACTGCGGCGCACCGCTATTTCTCCATGCAGTAACACATTGCCGACTTGACGTCGGCTAACGCGGCGAGTATGCTTTTGCCATATCTCGAGAGGGCGCCTAGGGTTCCTTCTCGCCGCGGCGCGCCTCGTGGGGCGACTGCCGGCGGCGGGAGCACGGTCCGAGCGGCGCCGGCAGTCGGAAGCCCGGCCCTGTGGCCGCGCCCCGACCGCGACACCCACGGGACAAAAGCCCGAGGAAGGAGTCTCGACCGCGAGGCCCCTTCACGCCCGATCCGTCAGGAAGGGGCCTCCGACAGCACCGGAGGACGGCACATGCGCATCATTGAAGCCAAGGGTCTCGCGAAGACCTTCCGCGCCAAGGTGAAGCCCGCGGGCTTCGCCGCGGGCCTCAAGTCCCTCGCGAGGCCCCAGTTCCGCGAGGTCGAGGCCGTGAAGGGCGTCAGCTTCGAGGTCGAGGAGGGCGAGATCCTCGCCTTCCTGGGACCGAACGGCGCCGGCAAATCCACCACCATCAAGATGCTCACCGGGATCCTCGCGCCGAGCGGGGGCTCCGCCACCGTCCTGGGCCTCGATCCCCAACGCCGCCGCACGGAGCTCGCGCGCCACGTGGGCGCCGTCTTCGGCCAGCGCAGCCAGCTCTGGTTCCACCTGCCGCCCGCCGACTCTTTCCGGCTCCTCGGCGCGATCTACGAGATCGAGCCCGCCGCCCTCGCGCGCCGCCAGGGCGAGCTCGTCGAGC
>JAEUJG010000430.1 GCA_016794765.1 Spirochaetaceae bacterium
AACGTCGCCGCCGCCCTCCGCGTCGCGGCGCGGCCCGAGATGGCCGGCAAGCTCGTCGTCACCGTCATCTGCGACACCGGCGAGCGCTACCTCTCGACCTGGCTCTTCGAATAGCGCGGTCGCAGCGCGGCGCCTCGCGGCCGGGGCGCCTTGGGCCGCGCCCGGCGGCGGGCGCCGCGCCTCGCCTACTCCGCGCCGATCATCCGGAAATCGATGCGCCCGGGCGGCGGGAAGCGCTTCGCGGCCTCGGCGCGCAGGGCGGCGTCGAGGGTCCGGCCGCTTTCCGCGGCCAGGCGGCGCGCCTTGATCTCGAACCAGGCGTCGGTGAGCGCCGTCTCCCCTTCCCTGATCGTCGCGAAATCGTGGTCAAGGAGGCGCTCCGCTTCCTCGAGCCGGTCCAGGGCCAAGGCGGCGCGGACGCGGTGGAGCCGCGGCCGGTCCCGTTCGGCCAGGGCGGGCGGCAGGGAATCGAGGACTACGATCGCCTCCTCCGGCAGGCCGGCCGCCAGAAGGGCTTCGAGGAGCTCCTCGGCGAAGGCGCGGCAAGGCTCCCGGCCCGCGGCCGCGGCCTCGGCGGCCTCGAGGCGCCAGGCCTCGCGCCGCGACTCGAGGGCCGGGGCCGCGTCGCCGCGGCGGGCCGCGATGACCGCGAGGTCCCGCTTCGCCCAGGCGTTCGGCCGCGCGGCGAGCGAGGCGCGGAAGGCTTTCTCCGCACCCGCCTCGTCCAGGGCCTCGAGGCGCGCGACGCCGGCCAGGTAGAGCGAGCGCCAATGGGCGCCGCCGGACGGGACCAGGCTCCGTTCGAGGAGGGCCCGCCATTCGGATGAAACCATAAAGGCCCCGGGGCCCGCGCCGGGTTCGGCCTCGGGCAGGCGCCCCTCCGAAAGGAGCCGGAGCCAGGGCTCCTGTTCGGGCCCCAGGGTGGAGGCCGGGAAGTGGAGTCCGGCGGGCGGCGCGGCCTTGGCGGGAATGCCCGGCACGAGGGGCGCGCGCATCCCCTCGGGATCCGGCGGCGCGGCCGGCGCCTTGGCGCCGCCGGAGGACGCCGCCGCGTAACGCGCCGTCTCCAGGGCGCCCCAGCCCGTGCCCGCCAGCAGGATTTCCGCGACCGGCGCGTCGAAGGCCGGGGCGAAGCGCGCGTGGGCCTCCGCGAGGGCCTTGGGGCCGGCGCCGGCGGTATCGGCCATCGCGGCCTCGCAGGCGGCGACGGCGGCCGCCCAGTCGGCGCCGTGGGCCGCCGCCGCGCGCCCGGGACCGAGCTCCAAGGCGCCGAAGGCCTCGGTCCAGGAGACCGAGCTCCGCGCCGCGATCCGCGCGCCGTGGAACTGGGTCGGCGCCAGGCCGGCCTGGATCTCCAGGTAGGCGACGCCCGGTTCGGCCAGGAACTCCTGCCAGTGGCGGCCTCCCGCGTGCGAGCCCCAGCAGAAGAGCTTCCTGTAGGACAGGGGCCGCGTCGAGCGCTCGAAGAAGCCCTTGCCGCCCGAGTCCACCGCGGCCTCCCAGGGGGCCGCCTCCGCTTCGCACTGGAAGAAGAACTCGTTCGCGAAGGTCGACTCGAGGGCGTAGGTCGCGTCGCCGCCGCCGAGGGAGGGCAGGCGGGGCAGCGCGGCCAGGCCGAAGCGGTGGCCCTCCTTGCAGCTTGTGTCGAGGTAGAGGGCTTCCTTCGCCGGCGCCAGGACGCGGACGTCGGCGGCCTCCGGCACGGCGATGTTCGTCCACCAGTAGAGGGGCGAGTCGCGGTCCCGGGGATTCACGACGCGGACGGAGGCGTAGAGGAGGCGCGAGCCGGGGGGCAGGCGGAAGTCCATCTGCCAGAAGAGCCCCGTCTGGCGCTCGAAGTCGTAGAAGCGCAGGACCTCGCCGTCCGCTCCGCCGTCGACCCGGGCGGCGAAGAGGGGCGAGCAGGTGTGGCAGGCGTGGCCGAGGCGGCCGAGGTTCCACTCGACGCCGCCGGAGAACCAGGCGTTGCGGATCGCGAGGTTGGCCGGCTGGAAGACGGGGTTGCGCGACAGGAGTTCGCGGCCGCCGGCCTTGTCGTGGAGGGACGCGAGGCGCCCGCCCAGGCCCGGCAGGAAGGTCGCGCGGAGGAATTCGTTCTCGAGCACGGCGGCGTCGAGGGCGAGGGGCTTCCGGGCCCTCGTGTAGCCGTCCTGCGTCCGGAAGGGAAGGACGCGGAAGGCGCACTCGCTCCCCAGCCCCTCCCGCTTCGCGGCGGGCACCTCGTCGCGGGCGAAGGCCCGGCCGTCGACCGCCGGGTCGCGGTAGGCGGCCAGGGGATTCTCGGGCCCCAGCTCGGCTCCGTGTATCGCATACTGCTCCATGCGGAGCCCCGTCGTCCGCCGGCGGCGTTCGTCGCGTTCCATGTCAGCCCTTTATGGCGCCGCTCGTGACGCCGGCGATGATCTTCTCGGAAAGGAAGATGTAGAGGAGGAAGGTCGGGAGGAAGATGATGACGACGGCGGCGAACATGCCGGCCCAGTCGCCCGTGTAGCGCATCGACTGGATCATCGAGTAGAGGCCCACCGCGACCGGCCTCAAGGCCGTGTTGTTGGCGAAGATGAGCGCCATGAAGTACTCGTTCCAGACGGTGATGAAGTTGAAGATGGTCACGGTGACGAGGCCGGGCTGCGCGAGCGGGAGGATGATGATCCAGAAGGTCCGCATCGGGCCGCAGCCGTCTATCGCGGCGGCCTCCTCGAAGGAGGAGGGGATGTTCTTGAAGAAGGTCGTCATGAAGAAGACCGTGAAGGGCACGTTGATCGCCACGTAGAGCGCGATGAGGAGGAGGCGCGAGTTCGTCCAGCCGAGGGAGGTGATCA
>JAEUJG010000434.1 GCA_016794765.1 Spirochaetaceae bacterium
AGAGCCGGCCGGTCACGAGGAGGGAGGCGCCCGCGAAGAGGAGGGAGGCGGCGAGCGCGCCGGCCGCGAGGGGCCGGAGGCTCTCCCTGAACAGGTTAGCTGGCATCGCCGCCTTCCCTCAGGCGGTAGCCCACGCCCCGCACCGTCTCGATGAGGTCGGCGCCCTCGCCGAGCTTTTTCCGGAGCGAGAGGATCTGCACGTCCACCGAGCGGTCGGTGACCGGGTAGTCGCGGCCCTTGACCGCGTCGATGATCTGGCTCCGCGAGAAGACCCAGCCCGGGCTGCGCATGAGGAATTCCAGGATGGCGAACTCCGTCGCCGAGAGGTCGAGGCGGCGGCCGCCCAGGGTCGCCTCGTGGCGGCCCGAGTCGAGGCCGAGGCCGCCGCGCTCGATGCGCGTCGCGCCCGCCGCCGCCTGCTCCGCGAGGTCGGCCTTCCTGCGCAGGGCGGCGCGGATCCTGGCCGCCAGGACCTTGGGGCTGTAGGGCTTCACGACATAGTCGTCGGCGCCGAGCTCGAGGCCCGCCACGATGTCCGACTCCTCGCCGCGCGCCGTCGTCATGATGACGGGCAGGCGCTTGGTGCCGGGCCCGGCCTTCACGCGCCGCAGGACCTCGAGCCCGTCGATGCCCGGCAGCATGATGTCGAGGACGAGGCAATCGGGCCGCTCGGCCTCGGCGAGGGCCAGCCCCTTCTCCCCGTCCTCCGCGACGAGGAGGCGCCAGCCTTCCTTGTCGAGGCTGAAGGCGAGGAGTTCGCGGATGTCGGGGTCGTCCTCGACGACGAGGACCGTCGCTTTGGCCACGCCTTCCCCTCCTATTCGTTCAGTTCGACGTGCACGCCCTCGACCATGTAGACCACCGCCTCGCAGACGTTGGTCATGTGGTCGCCGAGCCGCTCGAGGAATCCCGAGGTCGTGAGGAGCCGCGCCGCCCGCTTGACCTGGTCGGGGCGCTCGCGCATGAGCTCCAGCACCTCCTCGACGAGGGCCTTGTGCTCGCGGTCGATCGCGTCGTCCAGGGCCGCGACGCGGCGCGCCTCCTCGACGTCCCGGTTCAGGTAAGCGGCCACGGCGCCGCGGAGCATTTCGCAGCCCGTCTCCGCCATGCGCTCGAGCCGCTCGCCCTGGCGGAAGCCCGGCTCGCCCGCGAGCTTGATCGCGGCCTTCGCGAGGTGGACGGCGTGGTCGCCCGCCCGCTCCAGGTTGTCGGTCACCTTGAAGATCGTCACGAGCTCGCGGAGGTCGCGCGCGACCGGTTGCTGGGTCGCGATGAGGATGGCGGCCTGGTCGTCGATCTTGAGCTGGAGGGCGTTGACGACGGCGTCGTCCGCCTTGACCTCCTTGGCGAGCTCGACGTCCTGGGTCTTGAAGGCCTCGATCGCGCGGCGCAGGTCCTCCTCGACGCGGGTGCCCATCGCGAGCACGTCGTGGTGGAGGCGGTTCATCTCGTCCATCAGCTGGATGCGGTTTCCCATGTCGTTCCTCGCGTATCAGCCGAAGCGGCCGGAAAGGTAGTTTTCGGTGCGCTCGTCCCTCGGATTGAAGAAGAGCTCCTTCGTGGGGGCGTACTCGACGAGCTCGCCGTGGAGGAGGAAGGCCGTCGAGTCGGAGACGCGGCCCGCTTGCTGCATGTTGTGCGTCACGATGATTATTGTATACCGTTTCTTGAGCTCGTCGAGGAGATCCTCGATCTTCGAGGTGGAAATCGGGTCCAGGGCGCTCGTGGGCTCGTCCATCAGGATGATCTCCGGGCGCACCGCGATGGCCCGCGCGATGCAGAGGCGCTGCTGCTGGCCGCCGGAGAGGGCGAAGGCGCTCTGCTTGAGCTTGTCCTTGACCTCGTCCCAGAGCGCCACCTGCTTGAGGCTCGATTCGACGAGCTCGTCCATGTCGCCGGAGAAGCCGTTGATCCGCGCCCCCCAGGCGATGTTCTCGTGGATCGTCTTCGGGAAGGGATTCGGCTTCTGGAAGACCATGCCGATCCAGCGCCGCACCTGGACGGGATCGACGCCGGGATCGTAGACGTTGATGCCGTGGAAGAGGACCTCGCCGCCGGTCTTGGTGCCCGGGATGAGCTCGTTCATCCGGTTGAAGGCGCGGAGGGCCGTCGACTTGCCGCAACCGGAGGGGCCGATGATGGCCGTGACGCTCCGGCGGGGGAAGATCATCGAAAGCTCCTTGACCGCGCGGAAGCCGTCGGCGTAGCTGATGTCGAGGCCGCGCACGTCGAGGGCGGGGGCTTCCGCCGCTCCCGGCGCCGCGCCCGCGTCGGGACCGACGCTTGCGTCGAGACCGACGCTTGCGTCGAGACCGACGCTTGCGTCGGTGGGGATGGCGAAGTCCGTCTTCGCCCCGTTGTTGCGGAAAAGCTTGGTCATTGCGCTCATCTGCCGAGCCTCTTGTCTTTGCGGTATTTGTTCCGCGCCAGGATTGCCGTCGCGTTGAGCGACAGGAGGAGGACGAGAAGGACGAGGATGGCGGCGGCCGACAGGTTCCGGAACTCGGGCTGGGGCCGCGCCGTCCACTGGTAGATCTGGATGGGCAGGGTCGTGAACTTGGAGAAGGGACCGGTCGGGTCCTGGGAGAGGAAGGTGGAGGCGCCGACGACGACCAGCGGCGCCGTCTCGCCCAGGGCCCGGGAGATCGCCAGGACGGCGCCGGTGAGGATCCGGTCGATGGAAGCCGGGAGGACGTGGTGGAGGACGGTCTGCCACTTGGTGGCGCCGACCGCGAGGCTCGACTGCCGCAGGGTCGCCGGCACGGCCCTGATCGCCTCCTGGGCGTTGATGATGACGATGGGGAGGACGAGGATCGCGAGGGTGAGGGAGGCGGAGAGGATCGTCCGTCCGTTGGCGCCGCCGTCCGCGCCGCTCCCCGCCGCTTGGAAGAGGCTCCCCGAGGTCAGGGGCTCCAGGGCCCGTACGAAGAGGGCGAGGCCGAGCATGCCGTAGATGATCGAGGGCACGCCGGCGAGGTTGTAGATGTTGGTGCGGATTATGCGATTGAGGCGGTTGTCCTTCGCGTACTCCTCGAGCCAGATCGCCGCGCCGATGCCCAGGGGCAGGGAGAGGGCGATCGTGAAGAGGATCGTGAGGAGGCTGCCGATGATCGCGCCGCGGAGGCCCGCGAGGGTCGCCGTGCTCGACTGGGGGTTTTGGAGGAGGGCGCGGTTGACCCAGGAGCGGAAGAAGAGCCGGCCCTCCGGCGCCTCGGCCTCCTTGAAGGCCAGGATGCGTCCCTTGGCGAAGAGGCTGTC
>JAEUJG010000465.1 GCA_016794765.1 Spirochaetaceae bacterium
TCGTTGCCCGCCTTGTCGCGCGCGATGAGCCAGAGCTTCACGGCTCCCGACAGGCCGACGGCGGTCGTGTCGATGGCGCGCGCGTAGGGCGGAACCAGCCACTCGTGGCGACCTGCCGCGTTCCAAGTCGGCGCGGCGTCCCCGGCGGCCTGAAGCCAGTACCGCACGGCGCCGATGCCGTTCGAATCGGTGGCCGAAACCGAAAGGTTCACGGTGCCGTTCACCGTGTCCGCGCCGACGACCGGCGAAAGGTTGCCGACCTCGAGATTGGGCGCGGTCGAATCGTAGGTCACCGTCCGGAGGAGGGTGGTCGTCTTGCCGCCCACCGTGGAAAGCGTCAACTTGTAGTTGTAGAGCCCGTCTCCGAGGGACCCCGCGGGATAGGCCGCGCTCAGGGCGCCGGCGAAGCTCTTGGTGCCGGCGGGAAAGGTCATGACCTGGTCCGCCGTCGCGGGGAAGGCCGCTCCGTTGTAGGACTGGTAAATCTCGATCTTCGAGATGTCCGTGGAATGCGAGCCCGCGAGGTTGAACAGGAAGGGCTGGCGGCGGAAGAGGTCCGTCGGGGCGATCTCGGACTCGCCGAAGGCGGGCGCCTCCGCGTCGATGGTGAACTCCTCGACGTTGCCCGACTTCGTGATGCCCGTGTCCGTTGAGGCGGTGACCCGCAACTTGTACTTGTTCGGGTCGAGGTCGGCGGCGAGGCCGGCCTTGAGGAGCTTGGCCGCGAAGCTGACGGAATCGCCCACCGCGAGGACCTTGAGGCCGTCGGTGTCGCCGGGCAGGGTGTTGAGGAGCGTGCAGACCACCGCGTTCGGCGCGTCGTATTGGAGGAATTCCACCTTGAGCGAGTTGACGTCGATGGCCGCGCCCGAACCGGTCGGCGGGACGATGAGGCCGGTGAGGATGGATTTCGGCGCGAGGGTGTTGGTCTCCGCGCTCCCGCCCTTTTCGATGTTCGTGTACTGGAAATCCATGGAGGGATCGGCCTCGTAGGTGAAGCCCGCGTATTCGGCGACGGCGTCGAGCCTGACGCCCTCGAGTTCGGCGGCGGTGACGCCGGAGGAGCCGACCGTCCCGAGCTGGTCGAGCTTTCCGATCTCGTCCATCGAGGGGAACACGGCCGCCGGATCCTTGGTTGCGATGATGCCCGAACGGTGGTAGTAATACGCGCTCGTGTTGCCCGCGGCGTCCGTGACGACGACGCGGTATTTGTAGGGAGCCGTGCCGCCGGGGGGGAGTCCGAGGGCCGCGGCGTTCGCCTTCAGGATGAAGCGGATGTTCCAGGTGTTCGTGCCGTCGGCCGGGCTCGGGCCGGCGATCACGGCGCCGTTCGCGGGGTTGATGAGCGAGACGCTGACCGAGGCGATGGTGGAGGGATCGTAGACCTCGCCCTTCAGGTCCACGTAGTCCGTAACGAGGGAGTCGGTGGTGACGGGGCTCGTCACCAGGACGGTCGGCGCCTTGTTGTCCACGTTGACCGCGACCTCGGCCGAACGGTCCTTGCCCGCGCCGTCCACGGCCACCGCCGTCAGGATCTTCCTGCCGTCCTGGAGTCCGCCCGAACCGACGGGGAGGGTCACCGACCAGCCGCCGCCGGAAACCGCGGCCGGGTGGGCCAAGCCGTCAACGAGGACGCGCACGGCCTGGACGCCAAGGTCGTCGGCGACGGTGCCCGACACGACCAGGTCTCCCCGGATGTAGCCGTTGTTCGCCGGGGAATCGATCGTGATCTCCGGCGGCCGAATGTCCACCTTGTTCCCGAGGCCCACCTTCGCGAGGTCGCAGGTGCTGAGGAGGAACAGGGAGCTGAGCCCGAGGGTAAACGCCGAGAGGCGACGGCGGACGGATCGGGCATTCGCGGAAGGTTCGGCCATATGTACACCCCTCCCAGGGCGGTTCGTGCGGAGTATCTTTATACTTTAAGTAATCGATAGGAATGTAATGAAGCTTGATGCCTTTATAGGCTATCCAGAATATACCATTCCTTTTTGGTAATTTCTATTAGTCGAGTCCTTTACTCGTGTATATCGCGCCGGCTCACCCTCCCGCTCCCGAACCATCCTTCGGGAGAACCATCCCGGGCTCCTTCCCCACGCGCCGTCCTTTCCGCTATACTTCGATCGGAGACAGCAACGATTATGCCCTACAAAGACTTACAGGATTTCATGGCCGCCATCGAGAAGCGCGGCGAGCTCAAGCGGATCACCGTCGAGGTGGACGCCGAGCTCGAGATAACGGAGATCGCCGACCGCGTCATGCGGGGAAACGGCCCCGCCCTCCTCTTCGAAAAGGTGAAGGGCTCGCCCTACCCCCTCCTCATCAACGCGATGGGCACGGAGGAGCGCATGGCGCTGGCCCTCGGCGCAAAAAGCCTCGACGCCAAGGCCAAGGAGATCGAGGATCTCATCGGCTGGGCCTGGGGCCAGCTCAGGGGCTTTTCCCTCCTCAAAGCGGTGCCCGAAGCCCTGCCCAAGCTGCCGATGGCCCTTTCCCTCCTGCCCAAGCACGTCGCCCGTCCCAAGTGCCGCGAGGTGATCGACGAGAAGGCGGGCTTCGACTCCCTCCCCGTCCTCAAGTGCTGGCCGGCGGACGGCGGCCGTTTCCTGACCCTCCCCGTGGTCTGCACCCGCGATCCGGAAACCGGCGCCCAGAACTGGGGCATGTACCGGATGCAGGTCTACGACGACCGGACCGCCGGCATGCACTGGCACCTCCACAAGGACGGCGCCCACTTCTTCCAAAAGTACCGCGAGCGGGGCGAGCGCATGCCCGTCGCCGTCGCCCTCGGTTCCGACCCGGCGGTCACCTACAGCTCCACGGCGCCGCTGCCCGAGGGGCTCTGGGAGGCGGTCTTCGCCGGCTACCTCCGCGGCAAGCCCTGCGAGGTCGCCAAGGCCAGCCTCTCCGAGGTCGAGGTGCCGGCGGACGCCGAGTTCATACTGGAAGGCTACGTCGATCCGGCGGAGACGCGGCTCGAGGGGCCCTTCGGGGACCACACGGGCTTCTACTCCCTGCCCGACCAGTACCCGGTCTTCCACCTGGAGCGCATAACGCGCCGAAAGCATCCCGTCTACCCCGCGACCATCGTCGGCATCCCGCCCAAGGAGGACTGCTGGATGGCCAAGGCGACGGAGCGCCTCTTCCTGCCCCTCCTCAAGCAGCTCGCTCCCGAGATCGTCGACCTACGCATGCCGCTTGAGGGCGTCTTCCACAACTGCGTGGTCGTCTCGATCCGGAAGCGCTTCCCCGGCCAGGCGCGCAAGGTGATGAACTTCCTCTGGGGCATGGGCCAGATGATGTACACGAAGCTCATCGTCGTCGTCGACGAGGAGGTGGATCTCCGCGACCTCTCCACGGTCGCCTGGCGCGTCTTCAACAACATCGACGCGAAGCGCGACCTCGTGCTCTCCGACGGCCCCCTCGACGCGCTCGACCACTCCTCCCCCCTGCCGCGCTACGGCACCCGCCTCGGCGTGGACGCGACCCGGAAGGGCCCCGAGGAAGGCCATACGCGCGAGTGGCCCGAGCCCCTCGCGATGGACGAACGCGTCCGCCGGCTCGTCGACAAGCGTTGGGCGGAATATGGGCTCTGAGCCCGAAGGCGCGGGCGCCGAAGCCGGAGCAGGGCCGGGCGCGGGCCCGGCCGCGGCCGCGGAAGGGCCGGCCAAGGCCGGCGCGGGCAAGCGGGGCTTTTTCGCCAAGCTGGCCCTCGTCGGCGACGCGGTGATCTTCCGCCACACGCTCTTTTCCCTGCCCTTCGCCCTCGCGGCCGTCCTCATCGAATCGGGAGGACGGCCCGATCCCTGGAAGCTCCTCCTCATCGTCGCGGCGGCCGCCTCGGGCCGGAACCTCGCCAACGCCCTCAACCGCATCGTCGACCGCGGGATCGACGCTCGGAACCCGCGGACCGCCGGACGCCACCTGCCTTCGGGGAAGCTGGAAGTCCGCGACCTCGTCCTCTTCTCCGCCGCGATGGGCGCCATCCTCCTCGCCGCCGCCGCGGCCCTGGGCTGGCTCTGCCTGGCCCTTCTCCCCCTGGCCGGCGTCGCCGTCTTCGGCTACTCCTACACCAAGCGCTGGACCTGGCTCTGCCATTTCTGGCTCGGTGCCACCTGCGCCATCGCCCCGATGGGCGCCCTCGTCGCGCTCTCGGGCAGGCTCTTCGTCCTTCGCTACTTCGTCCTCTCGGGGGCGGTCGCGCTCTGGATCGCCGGCTTCGACATCATCTACGCGATCCAGGACATCGAGGTGGACCGGCGCGAGGGACTCCGCTCCCTGCCCGCGCGCTTCGGCGCCGGGGCTGCGCGTTTCGCGGCGGCGCTCTGCCATCTCGGCACGGCCGCGGGCCTCGCCCTCCTCCCCGCCTTTTGGCCCCTCGGCGCGGCCTATTGGGTCGGCTTCGCAGCGGCGGCGGCCCTCCTCGTCGCGGAGCACCTGGTCGCGCGCGGCGGCACGGAGCGCCACGTCAGGATCGCCGCCTACGGCATCAACGAGGTCATCCCCCTCGTCCTTTTGGCGGCAGTCGCCCTCGACGTCTTTCTGCTATAATCGAACCATGGCCCGCTACCTCGTCTGCGTCACGGGAGCCTCCGGCTCGATCTACGGCCTCCGCCTCATCCGCGCCCTCGCGGCCGCGGGCGCCGAGCTCCACGTCGTCGCCTCCGCCTGGGGCGAGCGTGTCGCGGCCGAGGAAACCGGCCGGAGCCTCGCCGCCTGGCTCGGGGAGATCGGCGCCGAATCGGGAGCGCGCCTGACCCGTTACGCGGGCGGGGACCTCGCCGCCCCGGTGGCCTCGGGCTCCTTCAGGCTCGACGGCACCGTCGTCGCGCCCTGCTCCATGGGCACCGCCGGCGCCCTGGCCTCGGGCCTGTCCGCGAACCTCGTCCATCGGGCGGGAGCCGTCGCGCTCAAGGAGGGCTGGCCCCTCGTCCTCGTGCCGAGGGAGTCTCCGCTCTCCCTCGTCGACCTCCGGAACCTAACGGCGCTGGCGGAGGCCGGCGCCGCGATCATGCCCGCGAGTCCGGGCTTTTACCATCGCCCCGCGACCATAGAGGAGCTCGTCGACGGTTTCGTCGGCCGGGTCCTCGACCGCCTCGGAGCGGAAAATCCCCTGGCGAGGCCCTGGAAGGGGTCCGCCCTTCACGAAGGAGACTGATCACCATGAAACTCCACGCCAAGGCCGCCGCGCTCGGCCTCCTCTTCGCAGCGCTCGCCTCCTCGCCCGCCGCCGCCGCTCCGGCCGCCGCCGAGCTCAAGGTCGGCGTCCTCCCCGACGCCGACTCCCTCCCCCTCCTCGTCGCCGACGCGGAAGGCCGTTTCGCCCGCGAGGGCGTGAACGTGAAGCTCGTGCCCTTCAAGACGGCGATCGAGCGCGACGCCGCCCTCCAGGCCGGCGCCGTGGACGGCGTGGTCTCCGACCTCCTCGCCGCGGCCCTCGCGACCCAGGGCGGCTTCGAGGTGCGGGTGACGAGCCTCACGGACGGCCGCTACGGCATCGTCAGCGCCCCCGGCTCCGGCCTCGCCAAGACCCAGGACCTCCGCAACGTCGAAATCGGCATCTCCTCGAACACCATCATCCAGTACGCGGTCGACTCCCTCCTCTCCAAGGCCGGCGTCCCCGCCGGGGAGATCAAGGGCCTCGCCGTGCCGAAGATCCCGGTGCGCATGGAGCTCCTCCTCACGGGCCAGCTCAAGGCCGCCTGCCTCCCCGAGCCCCTCCTCACGGCCGCCCAGGAGCGCGGCGCCAAGCTCGTCGCCGCCAGCGACGACTCGGGCCTCCGCGCCGGCGTCCTCCTCTTCACGAAGAAGACCGTCAACGAGCGCCAGGCCGAACTCAAGGCCTTCTACCGCGCCTACGCCGGCGCCGCGGCCGCCGTCAACGCCGACCAGGCCAAGTACCGCCCCTTCCTCGTGGAGAAGGCGGGCTTCCCCGCCGAGGTCCAAGCCTCCTACCGCTTCGTCCGCTACGAGAAGCCCAGGCTCCCCGCCGAGGCCGACGTGACCGCGGTCCTCGCCTGGATGACCTCGAAGGGCCTCCTCAAGGCCTCCTTCGCGCCCGCCTCGATCCTCGACGGCCGGGCCTTGGCCGGGCTCTAGCCCCCGCCGGGCCGTGCTCGAGCTCGAAGGGGTCAGCGTCGCCTATCGCGTCCAAGG
Organism: Spirochaetaceae bacterium; assembly: GCA_016794765.1. Taxonomy (GTDB): domain Bacteria; phylum Spirochaetota; class Spirochaetia; order Treponematales; family Rectinemataceae; genus JAEUJG01. Next base: position 6,154 of record JAEUJG010000465.1, read on the forward strand.
CGGCGCCCTCCTCGCCGTCGAGGGGGCCACGGCCTCCTTCCCCGAGGGCGCGATCTGCGCCCTCATCGGCCCTTCGGGCTGCGGCAAGACGAGCCTCGTCCAGGCCGCGGCCGGCCTCCTCAAGCCCGCCGCGGGCCGCGTCCTCGTCTCCGGCGCGGAGCTCCAGGGGATCCGCGGCCGCACCGCCGTCATCTTCCAGGACTTCGGACTCCTGCCCTGGAAGACGGTGGAGGGCAATGTCGAGTTGCCCCTCGCCCTCCGCGGGCTCCCGGTCCGCGGGCGGCGCGCGCGCGTCGCCC
>JAEUJG010000484.1 GCA_016794765.1 Spirochaetaceae bacterium
GCGGATACGGGCGCGGTCCGGACCGGCCCGCCCCGCGGGGCCCCGGGCGGCGCCCTGCCCTTCCTCGAGCTCCTCGTCGCCGATCTCGAGCGGGGCCCCGCCGCCGTCGACTAGCCGGGACACGGCAGACAATATTCCGCCGCGGCGCTATAGTTGAGGCGATGGACACCGAAGCGGCGCAACCCGCCGAGCAGCGACTCGACTCGGCCTTCCTGGAGCGGTTCAAGCTCCTCGACCAATCGGGAGCGCTCGAGGACCTCGCCAAACTCCGCAGGGAAAACCGGGAACTCGACGCCCTCGCGACCGACGCGGCCAGCCTCTTCGTGCTCTCCAGCATCGAGGCGATGATCGAATTCGTCATCGCCCGCCTCGTCGAGCGCTTCGTCCCCTCCAACCTGCTGTTCCTCATCGAGAATCCCCGCGACCGGCGGCTGCGCCAATACCGCTACCGCGGCGTCGAGCGGATCGAGGAGGACTTCCCCCGGGAGGCCTACGCGGCCCTCAGGCGGCGCTTCCAGGCTTCGCCCTTCATGGTCTCCTTCCGCGAACTCGCGGAGGAGGACTCCATGGCCGCCTTCGCGGAGGCGGCGGCGTCCCTCGAACCCGAACTGGCCCTCCCCATGCGCGGCATCGAGGGGCTTTTCGGGGCCGTGATCCTCGGCGGCAAGATAATCGGCGGGGAATACTCGGAGCTCGAACGGATGTACGTCGACCGTATCGTCCGCTTCCTCTCGATCGGCATCCAGAACGGCCTGCACTACGAAAGCGCCATCACCGATCCCAAGACCGGCCTCTACAACCATCCGCACTTCATGCGGCGGCTCGAGGAGGAACAGTCGCGGGCGGCGCGGCGCGGCATCCGCTCCGGCGTCATCATGCTCGACGTGGACCGCTTCAAGCTCTTCAACGACACCCACGGCCACCTGGCCGGCGACGCGGTCCTGAACGCGATGGCCGAAACCATCCACGCGGCGATCCGCGGCGAGGACGTCGCCGCGCGCTTCGGCGGCGAGGAGTTCTGCGTCCTCGTCATGGAATGCGACGAACTCGCCCTTCTCGAGGTGGCGGAGCGCATCCGCGTCGCGATCGAGGAACTCGTGGTCCCCTTCGAGGGGCGGGAGCTCCGGATCACCGCCAGCGTCGGCTGCTGCCTGATCTCCGGCCTCAGGGGCGTCGACGCCGAGGCCTACATCGACCGCGCGGACAAGGCGCTCTACCTTTCCAAATCGGGCGGCCGCAACCGGACGACCCTCCACCGCGCGGGACTCCTGGACCGCGCGAGCCTCCTCAGGGCCCGAGCGTCCCGGCCGGAAGGCCCGCAGCCGGAGCGGGCGGCGGAGCCGCCGAAGCCCTAGGCGGAAGCCTCGCGCGCGTCGTCCCCGGCCGCGGAGTCGCGGCGCACGGAAATGACGGAAGAGACGATGACGGCGACGACGATCACGAGCCCTCCCGCCACCGCCTTCGCTCCCGGCGCCTCGCCGGTGACCAGGAAGACCCAGACCGGATTGAACACCGGCTCGATGACCGCGACGAGGACGCTCGCCACGGCGCTGACGCGCTTGATGCCGTAGGCGAAGAACACCGCGGCCAGGCCGATCTGGAAGACGCCGAGGATGGCGAGGGCGCCGAGGGAGCGCAGGCTCGGGGTCGGCGCCGGAAGGAAGGGCGAGCCGGCGAGCGCGACGAGGGCGACCATGCCGTGGGCCAGGATGACGGACTCGATGGGAGATCCCCCCTTTTGCTTTCGCATGAAGACGATGTAGAGGGCGAAGGTGATCCCCGAGGCGACGGCGGCGAGGTTGCCGAGGAGGCTGCCCGCGCCCAGGCCTTCCATGAAGAGGAGGATCATGCCCGCGGCGATCGCCCCCAGGGCCGCCCAGTGCTCGGCGCGGGGCTTTTCCTTGAGGAGGGGCGCTCCGAGCAGGGCCACGTAGACCGGGGCTCCGTACTGGAGGAGGATCGCGTTGGCCGAGGTCGTCGTCTTGTTCGCGTAGACGAAGAGCAACATGGTCGCCGCGTTCGCCAGCGCGGCCGCGAGCTGGGCGCCGGAAAAGGTGAAGCGGGGCCGTCGCACCCAGAGGAGGAGGAAGACCGCGGCGATGAGGCTTCGTCCGCCGGCGATGGCGAGGGGATTCCAATCGACGAGCTTGATGACGAGCCCGGCGATGCTCCAGAGGAAGGCGCAGGCGGCCATCGCCGCGAGGCCGGCGACCTCGTCGCCCGTCCTGGTTCTCATGGGACCATCCTAGCCCGAAGCGGCCGCGGGCGGCCAGTGCCGGCGCCGGGCCGGGGCCGGCGACGCCGGCCGTTGACCCGGCCGCCGCTTCGTGCGACCCTGCAGGGGATGGAACGGATCCAGGACGCCAAGCTCAAGATTCTCGACCAGCTCCTCCGCTTCCTCGCGGTGGCGGGCGGAATAGCCTACCTGCCGAGCCTCTACGCGAGCGTCGTCACGGGTCTCTGGTATCTGGCCCTCATCGACACCCTCGGCTACGGCGCCATCCTGGCCGGAGCCCTGAGCCGGCGCTTCGGGTTCCGGACCAAGCTTGCCGTGCTCGTCGGATCGAACTTCGCCATAGCGGCGGCGGTACTCGCGGCCACGGGGCCCTACGGCGCCGGCTACATCTGGCTCATCTGCTCCGTCTTCTGCGCGGCCCTCCTCGGAAGCCGAGGCTACGTCATCGCCGCCCTCCTCCTCGCCGCGGCGGTCTATACGGCCTATGCCGCCCTGGTCCTGGCGCGGATCCTGCCCTTCGACCAGGCTTGGGTCTCCTTCCTGGCGCTCGGATCCAACCTCGCCCTGATCTGCCTCCTTCTGGCCACGGCGGCCAGGAGGATCCTCGCCAGCCTGGAGGGCCTCGCGCTCGAACGGAAAGCCTTGGCCGACCGCCTCGCCGCCGAGCTCGAGACCGAGCGCCGCATCGACGCGGCGCTGCGGGAGGAGATCGAGGCGAAGGAGAGCCTCCTCAAGGAACTCCACCATCGCGTCAGCAACAACCTCCAGGTCGTCTTGAGCCTCATCAGCATCGAATCGGCCGCCCCGGTGCCGGGGCCGGAGGCCGTGGCCCGGCTCGCCCGCCGCGTCAGGGCCCTGTCCTTCGCCAACTCCGCCCTGCTCTCCTCGCCGGAGGCCGCGACCTTGGACCTGCATCCCCTCGTGACCTCCGTCGCCGAAAGGACAGCCAACGATTCGGGAATCCCTTTCCGCGTCCACGGCTTTTCCCGCCGGATCCGCAGCGAAGACACGACGGGTTTCACCATCCTCTTCTACGAGCTCATCGCGGAACTCGCCACGGCGGGCAGGCCGGTGGACATAGAGCTCCGGCCGGGGAACGAAGGCGAACCCGACCGGCTGGCCTTCTCCTGGAAGCCCGGCGACGAACCCGCGGCGGCCGCGGCGATCGCCGCGAGGCTCGCCGGCGATCCGGTGCTGGCCGGCTTGGCCGCGCCGTTCGCCCCGCGCCGCGAGGCCGGCGGCGGGAATCCGGCCATCGTCATCGACCTGCCGCGCCGGCGGCCTTAGGGATTCGGGGCGGGGGCGAAGAGCAGGGCGGGATCGAGGCCGAGGCGCGCGACGAGCTCCTCGGGGAAGGAGTAGGCGCCGGCCGCCGCGTCCCGGAAGACGGCGACGAGCCCTCCCTCGCCCCGGCTCTCGGCGAGGTCCAGGGCCAGCCGGTGGTTGCGGACAAGGGCGCCGAGCTCGGCCCGCTCGGCCGTGTACCGCGCGCGCAGGTTGTCCTCGCCCAGGAGGGCCCCGGCGGGGTCGTAGCGCGCCGCGACCCGCTCCCGGAGCCGCCGCGCGATGTCGGGATCGGCGACGTCGGCCGCGGGATCGCCGCCGAAGACCGAGCGCTCGGCCAGGTAGAGCGAGAAGAACTCCCCGAACAGGTAGAAGCGCCGCATCGCCGCCGGCGAATAGCCGGCGCCCGGCTCGATCGCGGCGAGCGTGGCCGGGGGCGCGTTGTACGAAAGCATGAAGTCGGACAGGGCGTGGACGAGGACGGCGGACAGCGGATCGCCGTTCCTCTCCGCCTCGTAGAGGTCGGCGAGGATCATCCGCTCGCCCTTGATGCCGCGGCTCGAGGAGAAGGGCTCGTTCGGCGCGAAGCGCGACTTGAGCGACTCGACGAGCCGGACGCTCAGCGCCCGGTTCTTGGCGCGCAGGGAGCGCTCCAGGAATTCGTCGGACAGGGTGACGCCGGCGTAGCCGCCGTAGGCCAGGATCACGACGAGGTCGGGAGGCAGGAGCTCGGCGGGATCGCGGCCCAGGCACTTCCCGAGGAAGTCGAAGGCTCCGTCGGCCGCCGCGCGGAGGTCGACCTCGCCCGACTCGAGGCCGGTCTTCTCGACCAGGAAGGAGACGCCGTGGAGGCGCTTCTCGATCCAGGCGCTTTGCATGCCCGCCCGGACCAGCGGATAGACGGCCAGGAAGACCGCGAAGGCGGCCAGGGCCGCGCCGAGCGCAATCCTTTTGACCAGGTCGAATCGTTTCATGTCCGCTTCTCCTTCGGCTTTGGGAAACCGGCCGTCGGCGCTTCTCAGCCCAGCACGCCCCGGAGATAGCTTTCGAAGCCCTTGAGGAGCATGTCGATCGAGATGGCGGTGAGGACCAATCCCATGAGCCGCTCCATCGCCGCGATGACGTGGTTGCCGAGGACCTTCTGCATCCGGTTGGCGAGGAGGAAGGCGACGGCGCTCGTCGCGATGGTGATTACGACCGCGCCGACCCACTCGAGCATGCGGCTCGGGTCCGAGCCCGCGATGAGCATCACGGTGACCATCGCCGAGGGGCCGGAGACGAGGGGGATGGCTATGGGCACGATGAAGGGTTCTCCCCCCTCGCCGGGCTCGACGATGCGCGCGCCCGCTCCGGGGAAAATCATGTTGAGGGCGATCAGGAAGAGGACCACCCCGCCGGCGATCCGGAGCGTGTCCTCGGAAAGATGGAGCACGCCGAGGATCTGCCTGCCGAAGAGGAGGAACACGAGAAGGACAAAAAGGGCTATGGCGCATTCGCGCAGGATGATCCTCGTCCTCCGCGCCGGTTCGACCCCCTTCAGGATGCCGAGGAGGGGCGGAATGTTCCCGAGCGGATCCGTGATGAGGATGAGGAGGATCGTCGCCGAAAGGAAGGTCTGTTCCATGCTTGCTCCCTTTTTTTAGAGTATCGCCGCCTGAGCCCGTGCCCCGCAAGGCCGGCGCCCCGCAAGGCCCGCGCCCGGGGGACCCGGGTCAGAAACCGAGCAGGCCGAAGACGAAGCGCGCCATCGACCGGACGATCCGCCCGATCGGCAAGAGGTCCAGCCCCGTCCGGTTCTCCACGAGAATAAGGGCGATGAGGGCGAAGGAGCCGTAGCGGTACAGCTTGGCCTCGATCTCGGGCTTGAGGGGGAAGGCGCTGAAGAGGAGGTGCGAGCCGTCGAGGGGCGGAAGGGGAATCATGTTGAACACGAAGAGGCCGTAGTTGATGTAGACGAAATTGAGCATGAGCCGGGTGAAGACCTGGCCGGCGCCGCCCTCGGCGACGAGGAGGGCGGGAAAGGCCAGGTCGAGGAGCCGGAGGAGGACGGAGGCGAGGGCCGCGAGGAGGAGATTGGAGATCGGCCCCGCCAGGGCGATCAGGGACTCGTCGCGGCGGGGCTTCGCGAGCCGCTCCCGCGAAAAGCGCACCGGCCTGGCCCATCCGAAGCCCGCGACCACGAGGAAGAGGAATCCGAGGGGGTCGATGTGCTTGGCGGGGTTGAGCGTCAGGCGGCCCTCGTCCTTCGCCGTGGAATCGCCGAGGCGATGGGCGGCCCGGGCGTGGGCGTACTCGTGGACCGTGAGGCCGAGGATGACGGCGGGGGTCGAGTAGAGGACGGATTGCAGGTCGAAGGCCATGGACGACTCCGATTCGGGACCGCGGCGATGGGCCGCGGCGGGACGACGTGAGCCCTTCAAGGGGGCGCAGGCACTATCGCACATTGCTGGCTTCGGGAAAAGGGCGGCGGCGCCCGCGAGACGGGCAGGGCATTCGCGCCCCGCGCCCTCGCGGCCGGGATCGAAGCGTGCTATCCTTGAAGCATGTTTGATATCATCGCCGTCGAACAGATCGAAGCCTGGCTCCGCCGCGCCCGCGACGACGGACGGAATTTCGACTACGTGCAGGGCTTCCTGACGGGCCTCGCCTGCGCACCCCCCGAGTACGAGGACTTCGACGCGGATCTTCGCCGCGCCGCCGTCTCGGACGAGGACCGCCGGAGCCTTGCGGCCAAGGGCCTCGACGTGGACGCCCTCGACGAGGCGCTGGAGGAGCTCTACTGGGACACGGCCCGGGACCTCGCGGAGGGGAGCTACCGGCCCCACATGGGCCGCTACCTCCGCCTCCTCAAGCCCGACACGCCCTTCCGCCAGTGGTGCGAAGGCTTCCTCCGCACCCATCCGATCGTCCAGGGCCTGGCCGAGGAGGACGAGGCCGTCAAGATGAGCTTCGTCGCCCCCCTCATCCTCGCCGGCGCCTACGACGACCTGCCGCCCGACGAGCTCGCCGAGGCCCACGAAGCCGCCCGCGCCCGCCTCACCGCCGATCTCGTCGGCCTCTTCGCCCATCTCCACGAGGAGGATGACGAAGAGGACGAAGAGGTGGGGGAGGACGGGCC
>JAEUJG010000492.1 GCA_016794765.1 Spirochaetaceae bacterium
CGCCCGTCCCCGGGGGAAGGTCCACGACGAGGACGTCGAGCTCGCCCCAGGCCGTGTCGGTCCAGAACTGCTCGACCGCGCGGGAGAGGAGGGGTCCGCGCCAGATCACCGGCGCGTCCTCGTCCTCGACGAGGAGGTTGATGGACATGACGCCGAAGCCCTCCTCCGCGAGGACGGGGAGGAGCTTCTCGCCGTCGCTGTCGGCCCTGAAGGACTCGATGCCGAGAAGGCGGGGCACGCTGGGGCCGGTGATGTCCGCGTCCAGGAGGCCCACCTTGAGGCCCTTCGCCGCGCAGGCCTGGGCCAGGAGGACCGCGCTCGTCGACTTGCCGACGCCGCCCTTGCCCGAGCCGACGCCGATCACGTATTTCACCTTGTTGGCGACCGCGTCAGGCGCGGCGCCCTTGTCTTCGTTCATGTGGATCCTCCGGTAGGAGCTGATGCTCCCGTCGATACTAACAAGCATATGCTCGATAGTCAAGGTGGGCGGGACGGCTGGAAAGCCGGTCTGGGCGGGCCGATAGCGGCATATGCTAATAAGCATTTGCCATAAAGCCTCCAATGTCCTATACTGAGGCGCTTTCGCGCGAACCGCGAGGGGAAGGAGGGCTCCGAAATGGCCGAGGAAGAGACGGGCAAGGAAATGGGCGGAGAATTCGAGGCGCGGCCGTACGAAGGCCCCATCCTCTACTACAGCGACGCGGTGATCGACCACTTCACCAATCCGAGGAACGTCGGCGAGCTCGGCGGGGAGGAGACCGACGGCTACGCCTGCATCGGCGACCCCGGCTGCGGCGACGAGATGAAGCTCTGGTTCTCGCTCAAGGTGGGCCGGATCGCGAAGATCGCCTTCAAGTCCTTCGGCTGTCCCGGAGCCATCTCGACGAGCAGCATGCTGACCGTCCTCGCCGACGGGAAGACGATCGAGGAGGCGAAGCTCATCACCGACGATGACGTCGTGACGGCCCTTGGCGGCATTCCCGCGAACAAGCGGCACTGCTCCCTGCTCGGAGTCAGGGCCCTCCAGGCGGCGATCGAGGCCTATGAGCGGGGAGCGTCGGGAAGCGCCGCGCTTCGGGAGCGGGCGCCTTGATCGCGGCCTACGCCTCACGGGCGTCCATCGACCCTCTCGGGCTCTACGAGGCCTTCCTGGAAAGGGAGACCGACGCGAGCGGGACGGTCGTCCTCCACCACGGCAGGGTGAAGCGGCCGGGCAAGCTCGTCGCGGATTTCTCGTCGGTCGAGCTCAAGGCCCTCGCGCCCGATGTCGACGAGCGCCTCCTGGCGCTCGCCTCCGACGCGGCGAAGGCCTTCGCCCTCAACCAGGTCCTCGTCGTCCACCGCCTGGGCAGGATAGGAGCGGGCGACGGCGTCCTCCTCGCCATCGTGTCCGGCGCGACCCGCGACCGCTGTTTCGCGGCCTGCTCCTGGATCGTGGACGAGATCAAGAAAGGGGACTTCATCGAGCTCGTCGAGCTGCCCTAGCCGATCTGCGCCAGGAAGGGCCAGAGCGCGTAGACGGCGAAGCCGAGGACGAGAAGATAGGAGAAGAGCTCGAGATACTCGGTCGCGATCCATAGCGCGCGCTCTTTCGTCTTGAGGCGCCTGAAGAGCCCCTCCCTGCCCGTGTACGCGAGGTAGCCCGCCGCGGAGATGACGACGCCCATGCCGAGGGACATCGCCGCGACGCCGGCGACCCCCAGGCCGATCCGCCCCGCATAGAGGGCGAAGAGGAGAATCATCGTCGCGCCCGGGCAGGGCACGAGGCTCGTCACCGCGACGACGCCGTAGAGGCCCCGCCCGGCGAGGGCCCGGCCGTCCCTGGGCTTTCCCGAGAGGAGGCCGCGCAGCTTCCCCGCGGCGAGGGCGGCCGCCGCGAGGCCGAGGATGCCGAAGGTGGCCCCGTCCAGGACGGTTCCGACTCGTTCTGCGTCGCCTAGGGAGGCGATCGCCCCGCGGAGGAGGCTCAAGGCTCCGACGAGGACGAGTCCGACGCCGGCGTGCACGCCCGCGGCCAGGAAGCCCGCGGCGAGGGGCTCCCAGGGCGCCGCCCTTCTACCCAGGAAGAGGGAGAAGACCACGGTCTTGCGGTGGCCCGGCCCCGCCGCGTGGAGCAGGCCATAGACGAAGGCGGCGCCCAGGAGGGCCGCGAGGGCCTTCGCCGAGGGCTCCGCGCCGAAGGACCTGATCGCCTCCGCCGCCCGTTCCCGCAGCTCGATCTGCGCTCCGACCATCGGGCCCGAGGACGCGGGGGGGCGCGGCGCGGGCTTCGCCCGGCCCTCCTCGCCGCCCGACGTGAGAAAGGGATTCGCGGAGGCGGGGGAGGCGGCGAGCGCGAGCAGCAGGGCGAGGACGACGGCCGCGTGCCTGGCCCGCCTGATGGTGATCATCGCCTCACTCCGCGAAGTGGAGCCGGACTTCCTCCGGGTAGGCTGTCTCGAGGCCCTTCTGCCATTTGTCGTAGACCCTGAAATCGCTCGCCGCGCCCGAAGGGTTGTAGAAGACGGGGTACTTCTTGTTGGCCGCCACTTCGACGATCGCTCCCGGCCTGGGCTCCGTCCCCTCCACGGGGCGCACCGAAGCCGGATCGGCGGGATAGCGAACGGCGCAGTAGAAGGTCGAGTCGAAGACCGCGACGCTGAAATCGCCTGAGTATCCCTTGCCCTCGAGGGGGACGCGGAAGCGGTAGACCAGCCTGCCGTCGCGCTGGCTGGCCTCGAAGGCCTCCACCCTGTCGGGACAGACGCGCTTGTCGCCCTTCCTGAGGAAGATGAAGTAGCCGTAGTTCGCGAGGTTCGCGAAGGCTCCCTTCCGCACCCGTTCGTTCTCCGCCTTGTCGAAGCGCCCGTCATGGTTCAGGTCGTTTTCCCCAATGATCGAGGCGCTGAACATCGGATCGAAAAGCCATTCGACCCTGATGCCGAGGCACTCGCCGCCCTTCATCTCGAATTCGAGGCGCGAGTCCAAGGACATGTGCGGGTGCGCCCAGAGGGCGGCGGTTGCGGCGAGGAGAAGGACCGAAGCCAAAAGGAGAGCGCGGAGACGAGGAAAATGCATGGCGACCTCTCGGGGGAGACTGGCCTTCCGATTCCTCGGCGGCCAAGCGTATCCTAGCGTTCTTTTCCCGGAAAATGAAGGCCCCGAAGTGCGGGGAGCCCGCCGAAGCGAAACGCCGCCGCCGGATCGAAGGCCGGCGGCGGCGATGACGCTCGAGGGAGGCTTGTCTCGCCGGCGCGAGGCTTCTAGTGGTCGCAGCTGTTCGCGCCCGTGACGAGGGTTCCCTCCAGGAAGAGCTTGACGATCTTTTCAGACGGCTCGGAAGGGGCGCCGACGACGACCTCGATGCGGTTCTTCGCGAAGAGGTTGCGGGCGTTCTGCCCCATGCCTCCGGCGATGATGTGCGTCACGCCGCGTTCAGCCAGCCAGGCGGGGAACAGGCCAGGCTCGTGCGGCGGCGGAACGATCTCCTCCGAAGCCAAAATGCTCTTCGTGGCGGGATTGGCGTCGATGACCGCGAAACGCTCGCAGTGGCCGAAATGGGAGGAGAGGCTTCCGCCCGTGAGGGGCATGGCGATCTTCATGGTTCACTCCTTTCCATTTCCGTTGACGGCCGCGGCCATCGCGTCGCCGAGGGCGATTCCCGCCTCGGCGCGCTCGAAGCGGATCTTGGCCGAGGCCAAGGCGTTGGCCGCCTTGGGGCCCAGCTCGGGGGCGATGACGACCCCGACGCCCTTTCCGGCGAGGAAGGCGGCGGCTCCCGTTCCGGCGCCGTGCTCGGAATCAGCTCCCTCGTTCCCGAGGATCGCGTAGCTTCCGTCGGCGTGATCGTAGATGGCGAAGCTCTTCGCCCGGCCGAAAACCTTGCTCAGGGTCTTTCCGTCGTCGGTCGGCAATGCGTATCTCATGGTTGCTCCTTGCTGGGATTGGAATCGGTCTCGCGGCGCGACAGTCCCGAGATGACGCCCCGCACGGCGCGAAGGGCCTTGGCGGCCCTCGCGCCCGAGTCCCCGTCGAGCGAAAGCCAGGTCTTCCCCGCTTCCTCCGCGGAGCGGAGCGCGGGATCGAAGGGGATTTCCCCGGCGAGGGGAATCCCCGCCTTGGCGATCATTTCGCGGGCCCGCAGGTCCATGGCGCCGTCGAGACCGGCCTTGTTGACGATCGCGACGGCCTTCCGCCTCATGGAGGCGACGAGCTCGACGAGCCTGGCCGCGTCGCGTATGCCGGAGGCGCTCGCCTCCACGACGACGAGGACCAGGTCGCATCCGGAGATCGAAGCGATGACGGGACAGCCTATGCCCGGCGGGGAATCGAGCACGACGATGGAATCCCCGCCGGCGATGCGCTCCGCCTTGTCTCGCACCTTGCGCACCAGCTTTCCGCTCGTGTCCTCGCCGGGCACGAGCTCGGCGTGGACGAGGGGAATGCCGAGACGGGTGCCGGAGACGAAGAGCTCTCCCGCCTGTTTCTCGAACGTGACGACCGCCTTCGAGGGGCAGGCGTCCAGGCAGGCGCCGCAGCGCTCGCAGAGTTCGGGCACGATTCGGTATCCCGAACCGTCCGGCGCGGGCTTTATGGCGCCGAACCGGCAGACTTTCGCGCAGAGGCCGCAGCCCGTGCAGGCTTTTTCGTCGATCTTGAAGCCTGGGCCCGCGTCGTAGGGCTCCCTCGTCCCGAGCGCCGCCCCCAGGGCTATCGCCCCGTTCGCCGCGTCCACGTCGCAGTCGGCGAAGACGCGGGCGGGCCCGAGAAGCTCGGCCAGGGCCGCGGCGATCGAGGTCTTGCCGGCGCCGCCCTTGCCGCTGGCTACGCTTACCATGATCATGCGGGCATCCTCGCTTTCGTCGCCTCGACCGCCCTCGCGAGGATCGAATCCATCTCCCGCATGAGCGAGCCGTCTTCGCTCCAGAGCCGCGTCGCCGCGCCGGACGCCGCGCGTGCGCGCAGGAAGGCGATGCGGCCGATGATCGGCACGCCACGCGAGGCGCAGAACGCGTCCACGTCCGCCGAGCCGAAGCCGTCCTTGTTGACGACGACGCCGACGGGAAGGCCCTGGCCGCGGGCGAGCTCCACGGCGGCGCCAAGGTCGTGGAGGGAGAACTCCGTCGGCTCGGCGACGAGAACCACGCAGTCGGCGCCCTCGATCGCGTGGGTGGCGGAGCAGGAGACTCCGGGAGGGCAGTCGCGGATCTCGAGCTCGGCCGGGGTGGAGGCGGCGGCGCGCTTGGCCGCTTCGATCACCGCCGTCGAGCGGATGTCGCCGACGGCCATCCTGCCTTCCAGGAGGGAGAGTCCGCCGGACTCGTAGGCGCGCGCGGCGCCGACCTCGACCGCGGCCTCGCCGAGCGCGGAGGCGGGACAGGCCGCGACGCAGCGGCCGCAGCCCTTGCAGATCCGCTCGTCCACCGTCACCACGCCGCCAATCGCGACTATCGCGCCGAAGCGGCAGGTTTTCGCGCAGAGCCCGCAGCCTGAGCATTTGGATTCGTCGAGCCGCGGTACGAGAACCATGGCGGGGAGAGGCTCGCCAGTGGGACTGGCCTTGGGAAAATAGCCCAGGGAGTCGGGCGCCTCGACGTCCAGGTCGACGAGGATCGTCTTTCGGGAAAGAGCCGCCGCGACCGCGAGATGGGCGGCCACCGTCGTCTTCCCGGTGCCGCCCTTTCCGCTCGCGACGGCGATGACCGTCCTGCGAGCCTCGCTCACTTCGTCTCGGTCCCTTCGGCCATCGAGGAGGAAGGCTCGACGCCCTCCTTGAGCAGAGCCTCGACCCGCGCGAGCTCGGCGCGGAGGAAAGCCGTCCTCGCTTCCAGGGCGGACTTCATGGCCGCTCCCCGGTCGACCTCTTCGCCATAACCGACGGAGAACCATCCGAGCCCGGGACCCATGCCCCGCCCGGGGCCCATGCCGCGGCCGGGGCCCATGCCGCGGCCGAAGCCCATGCCGCGGCCGAAGCCCATGCCTCGTCCGAAGCCCATGCCTCGTCCGAAGCCCATGCCTCGCCCGGGGCCCCTTCCTCGTCCGAAGCCCATGCCTCGTCCGAAGCCCAAGCCGCGGCCAGAGCCCATGCCGCGGCCAGAGCCCATCCCTCCTCCGCAAGGCCCAAGCCCTCTGCCAGTGCCTGATCCGGCTCCCGCCGGTCCCGTGCCATCGTAATTGGGCATATGCTGCCTCCAACGTACTAGAGATTTCTCCGCGCCAACGGCGCCATTGTAGGGATATATAGCCAATGCTCATATACCTCTAGGAGAATAATAAGCATATGCCAATATAATGTCAAGCCCGGAAATGGCCCCGCGCCGGAGAGGCTCAGTCGTAGCGCTTCCGCGTCTCCTCGTCGGAAAGGCTGGACCTGAGCCTCTCCTTCCATTCCGGAGCGTTCCAGGTGCCGAGCTTCCCGTGGATGGCATGGTATTTCTCCGGAATCGGATGCGTGCCGACGACCACCTGGACCTTGTAGCGCTCTTCCATGAAGCGGACGAAATGGTCGATGTGGGGGCAGGGCGGATAGCCCACGAGGAAGCCGGTCGCGAGGTGGATGACGGACACGCCGTTCTTGACCATCTCTTCGCCCGCGTACTCGATGTTTCCGCCCGGGCAGCCTCCGCAGCTCGTGTAGCCGGCGAGTTCGACCTCGGCGTCCTTGTAGGCCGCGAAAGCGCCTTCCCGCTCGCGCAAGGCCCGGAGGCACTTGCCTCCCGAGCAGCTGCGATAGCGGTCGCAGATGACGATGCCGATTCTTTGCTTGGTTCCCATGGCGCCTCCTTCTGGCTCGGAGATGGTAACCCTCGCGCGGATAATTGTCAAATGCCCAAAAATAGCGCCACTCCGCCCCAACCGCACGCTGCCAGGCGTCTTGGGCGGCGCTTGGCGGGGCGATCCCCTCCAAAGAACGGGCCGCGGAGGCATAGAATGCCCCCGCGGCCCATCGCGACCGAAGTGAATGTCGCGACCGTCGCCTGGCGTTATGCGGCGCCGAAGAGGATTCCGGCCTGGCGGATCGCGAAGGCGAGGATCCAGCCAAGGCCGAGCATGAAGGC
>JAEUJG010000574.1 GCA_016794765.1 Spirochaetaceae bacterium
AGGAAAAGGAGCGCTAGAGCCTTGGGGCGCAAGACGAGTCTTGCGCGAGAACGAGGAAAAGGAGCGCTAGGGCCTTGGGGCGCAAGACGAGTCTTGCGCGATGAGCGAAGCCGGACGAAGCGGGCTCGGTGCCTTTCGTCCGGTTTTTTTGTCGGGTGAAATTTTCCGACTTCGCGGTAAGGCCTTGCGGTCCGCGCCCAAGCGGCCGGCGGCAACAGGAAGGAGCCGGCGGTAGCGGTCGCCGCTACAGCTCCTTGGGCTTCAAGTAGTAGTCGTCTTCGGATACGGGAAAAGCCACTATCTCGTCCATCGGTTTCCTGAAGCTGAAATACCGGCACGACGCAAGACCGATCTTCATCATGTTGGTTTCGAACCAGGCCCTCGGGAAGTGCAGTCCGTCCAGATCCGGGTTCCCGCTCCCCGGGCGATCCTGGAGCCGGAGTCCACGTCAAAAGTGGTGGTTGGAGCGTTTGGGCGCTTCCTCGGAAACGCTCCGGACGAGGAGAAACCGCCTCCCGCGGCTGCCGGCGGTCGTCTCGCGCGGATCAGCGGCCGGAGAAGATGTCGCCCAACTTCCAACGCCAGTATTCGGCCTCCACGAGAAGCCTGTTGAGGAGGTCCTGCGGCATCGTCCGCAGGCGCTGGGCGTCGGGGAAGGGCCAGAGGAGATAGTCGGATCCGGCAACGAGCTCGAGGAAGGCTGGTCCGTCCAGGGACTCGCGACCCTTGAGCGCGGCCACGAGGCGGGAAAGGCGACGGCTCTCCCCGGCGATGAAGGCCGCGCCGGCCGCCGCCGCGTCGGCGCCCGCCGAGCACGCGGCCTCCGTACCCTTGGCGCCCTCCGGGCCGCGGGGCGCCGGGAACGGGGCGCGCGCCGCGTCGAGGAGGGCGGCGGCCTCGGCATGGGAGGCCGCGCGGCCGCCGATCGGGAGTCCGCGGCCGCGAAGGTCGAGGAGGAGGGGGCCAGGCGCGGCGGCCTCTTCGGCGAGAAGGGCGGCATAGGACGAGAGGACGGGATCCGTGAGCAGGGCGGAGCCCGGCGCGGTTGGCCTGACTCCCACCTTGAAGGCGGCGCCGAGCTGGCCGGGGAAGCGGCACAGGCGCGTCAGGCGGCGTTCCTCCGCCAGGAGGGCGGGCGCGCCGCGCGCATGGGTCTTGCCGCGCTCGTAGGCGAAGTCGAGTCCCGCGGCCAGGACGGGGCCGGGGCCGAGGAGGCGCGCCGCGTGGACCGCGTGGACGCCGACCGATCCGAGCGGCGGAACGCCGAGGAGGGGAAGCCCGAGGGCGCGGAGGCGCGACATGAAGCCGCCGGGCGCGATCCGCACGAGAGTCAGGTGCTTCGGCCCCGAGAGGGCGCGGAAGGTCGCGGGATGGGAGGATAGGTCCGCCAGAAGCGGGAAGGGGCGGCCGCCGGCGGACGTGAAGTCGGCGAGGTTGTGGGCCTGTCCCTCAAGGCAGACGACGAGGTCGGGTTCGAGCCCAGCGGCGAGGAGGGAGGGCAGGGCCGTGTCGCAGGCGACGAGGGCGAGGTCCCCGCGGCGTTCGGCGAGAAAGGGGATCGCCGCTTCGAGCGAGGGCCCCGCGCCGCAGACGAAGACCGGTTTTTCGACACGCGGGAGCGGAACCGGCGCGATTTCGCCGAGGGCGGCGAGGTTCTTGAAGATGTTGCGGGCCCAAAGCCTTCCCATCGACATGAGGGTGGCGCGATTCCTCCACGAGGCCGCCAATTCGGCCTGGAGGAGGGCGGCGGCCCGGCGATAGGCTTCCGCGTGGAAGGCCTCGCCGCCGGAGAGCCGCAGGGAAAGACAACGCCTGAAGGAGCCGAGCTCCGCGGCGCGGGCGAGGAGCTCTTCGGGGGCGGCGCTTTGGACAAAGGCCAAGCGGGGATCTTCGAGGAGCCCCGGCGGCGCCTCGCGGAGGGACAGGGCCGCCAAGTCGGGATCGAGCTCGACGCAGAGCAGGGCGCTTCCCGGCTCGAGGCGGGCCAAGAGCTCGGGCACCCCGTACCACAGCGCCGGGGAGGCGACGAGGTAGAGGCGGTCGGGACCGAGTTCGGCCGCGGCCGCGGTCCGCGCCGGAATGAGAGCGGGGCCGCGCTCCGAATAAAGGAGGCGGCCCCGGCAGCGGACGTTGAGGGCCCCGCCCGTTTCCAGGATCTCGGGGCCGACTCCATCCATGGGCGTCAGGACTGCTTGGGGCTGAAGTACTTGAAGAAGACGTTCATGAAATTGTCCTTGAGCTTGGGGCTCTTCAGGAAAATCTCGCGAACCTCGCCGTCGAGCTTCTGCTGGTAGAAGTAGGGGTAATAGAGGGAGATGCCGGAGAGATCCTCGTCGAGGGCGGCGCCGGCTTCCTTGACCTTGAGCACGATGACGTTGTCGCCGAGGACGAGGGGTTCGGACACGGCGCCGGGTGCGAGGCCGAAGGCGGCCGCGAGGAACTTCTCGCTGGAGGAGGCGCCGGAAAGCTCGGGCGCGGCGTCGACGTTGACGGTCTTGAAGAGGGGCACGGTCTGGCCGTAGATGTTGAAAGCCAGGTCGCCGTAGTTGAGGGGGAAGGGCCCGGCGGACTTGGCCTCGACGCCGGCGGCCTTGGCGGCCTTGGCGAAGTCGGCGGCGGCGCCGGCGGCGAAGTTCTTGGCCTTGGCGGCGACCCAGTCCTCGACGCGGCCGCGCTCGAAGCGGAGCACGTAGTCCTTGGCGTCCTTGAGGAAGGCGGCCGCGGCCGTGTCGGCCGGGCTCGCGTCCTCGTCCGCGCGGAAGAAGACGTAGGAGCCGGAGATCGTCTTGAACACCGGGGAGAGCTCGCCCTTCTTGAGGGCGGCGACTTTTTCGGCGTCATCCTTCTTCTCAAGCTCGCCGGCGAGTTCGTGGAAGTAGCGGGCGCCGGAGGCTCCGCCCTTCTCGGCGTAGGAGTCCTTGGACTGGGCCTTGGCCGCGTCCTCGAAGCTGCTCGCCTTGGACTCGACCTGCTTGCGGATCTTGAGCGCGTCGTTCTCGCTCGAGGGGACCGTGATCCGGGAGAGGGTGAGGCGGCGGAAGAGGGCGGCGTTCTGGGCGGCCCAGGCGGCGACCTCGGTCTCGGGATAGTCGCTCAAGGGGAAGGCGGCGAACTCGATCTTCCTCGTCTCCTTGGCCATTTCCTTGACGAAGGCGATTTCCTTCTGGCTCGGATTGAGGCCGTAGACGCTGGAGAGGTACTGGTCGGCGAGGAGGTCGTCCCGGAGGGTGTCGCGGATGGCGAGCTTCTCGGCCATCGTGGCCTCGCGGAAACGGCGGGCGGAGAACTTGCCGTCCTCCTGGAAGGCCGGGTTTTCGGCCATGCGCTTGTCGAGGAGCTTCTCGGTGACGTGGCCGCCGGCGCTCTTCACGGCGTCGAGGACGCCGAAGCGGAAGACCGTCCGCTCGAAGGCCTGGCGCCAGACCTGATAGGCGAAGAACTGGAAATTCTGCTCGGAGAGCCCCTGCTGGCGCAGGGCGTCGTTGACCGTCTGCACCTGGCGGGAAAGGTAATTACCCTGGGTGTAGGTGATGTTCTTGCCCGCGTAGCTGCCGAAGGAGAGATCCCCGCCGGAGGCCATGCCTCCGCCGACGGAGGGGACGAATACGAAGGCGATGATGACGATGACGAGAAGCAGAACGGTTCCCGCGTAGATGAACGGGTTCTTGATGCCGCGCTTGGGGGCGTCGGCGGCCTTCTTGGTCGCCTTGTCGGCGGGCGAGTTCGGTGTCTGGGATGCCATGGCTTCCTTCCGTTTCGGGACTATGAGGCCTGTCGCTGGAGTGGGTGCTCGCCTGGCCGGGCTTAAAAGCCCGAAGGCAGGCGCGCAACCGAGGGAGCGTCGTCCCAAGCCGTAGCGCGGCCCTCCGGTTAAGGCACCGGGAACCATAGCACGTGCCTTTGAGCGCTGTCAACTTCGGCCTTCGGCCGAGTAGAAGGCGAATCCGTTCTTCTTTTCGCGCTTGACGCTGTACATCGCCGCGTCGGCGTGGTTCATGAGCTCTTCGATGCTGGTGCCGTCCTCCGGATAGACGGCGACGCCCATCGACAGGCCAAGGCGGCATTCGAAGCCCTCAAGCTTGAGCGGGCGCCGACATTCCTCGATGATTTTTTTCGCGGCCAGCTCGAGCGCCTTGCGGTCCGCGACGTTCGTCAGCACGGCTATAAATTCGTCGCCCCCCACCCGGGCCAAGGTATCGGAGGCCCGGAGCAGGCCCCGGAGGCGCTCCGCCATGGCCACGAGGGTGCGGTCCCCGGCGAAATGGCCGTGTTGGTCGTTGATGGGCTTGAAATCGTCCAAGTCGATAAAGAAGACGCCGACGAGGCTTTTGGCCCGCGCCGCGAAATCGAAGGATTTCTGGAGGAGCTCGAAGAGGAGGCGGCGGTTGGGCAGGCCGGTGAGGCTGTCGTGGTTGGCCAGATGGCTGATCTTGAGGGCCGCCTTCTCGAGCTCGGTCTTTTCGCCGATGATCGCGCGGTTTAGCTCCTCCAGATGGTCGTGGATGAGGGAGTTCTCCACCGCTATGGCGATATAGGGGCAGAGGGCCTCGAGCAGGATCCGGTCGGGTTCGGAATAGGCGTTCTTTTCGTAGCTCTGGACCGTGAGGACGCCGATGACCCTTTCGGCGATCGTAAGGGGCGCGAAGACCAGCGAAGCCGCCGGGATTCCGTGGGTGATGCGGCTGCCCTTCAGGTATCGCCGCCACTCCGCCTCGGCGTCGCGGAGGAAGAGGGTCTTCCGGTTCTTGATCGCCCAGGCGGCGTAGCTCCGCTCGTAGTCGAGCCGCTGCAAGGGCCGATGAAGCCGCTGGCCCTTCTCCATGAAACAGCGCCATTCGATGCTGTTCTCCGACTCGTCGTGCACGGCGATGCCGAACACGGTCACGTCGATGTGGCGCTCCAGGCTTTCGTAGACGGTGGAGACGACCGTGTCGAGGTCCAGGCTCGAGGTGATGCGGCGTCCGAGCTCGGAGATGGAGATGATCTGGCGGTTCGCCTCCTCGAGTTCGTCGGTCTTCTGCTTGAGCTCGATGTTCCTGAGGCGGTAGATCTCCGATTCCTGGCGGCTTTTTTCGACTTCGTACTGGACGGTGATGTTCTTGATCTTGCGGCTCGTGTCCTCGCCGATGACCTCGCGTTCGTAACGGGAGAAGCGCCGGTAGTAGTCCAGGGCCGCGCGGAAATCCCCGAGGGCCTCGTGGGCTTCGGAGAGGCGCTCGTAGGCCACGTTGATGAGGGCCTTGGCACCGATGGCCTCGGCGCCGGCCAGCGCCTCGGCGAAGCGCTCGAGGCCGCGTTCGGGCTGGCCCCTCCGGCATTGCAGGGAGCCGAGCTCCAGGAGGACCTCGATGCCCTGCTTCGCGTTCTTGAGCTCCCCGTTGAGGGCCAGGGCCTTGAGGAAATAGTCCTCCGCGGTCTCGAGGCGCTCCGACGACTTGGCTATCCTGCCGAGGGCCAGGAGGCATTGGGCCTCGATGAGCCGGTCCTCTCCCTCGAGGGCGATGACCAGCGCCTTCTCGGTGAATTCGTGCGCGAGGGGCCAGTTCTCCATGCGGTGGAAGGTCGTGCCGATGTTGAGGAGGACGTTGGCGACGAGCTCCTCCTCGCGGTCGTCGGGCGCGGTCTCGTAGGCGCGGAGGAAGTAGTCCAAGGCTTCCTTGTGCTCGCCGAGCTCGAGGCATATCTCGCCGATGTTGTTGAGCGTGACGGACTCGCGCCGACGGTTCTTGGTGCGGTGCGCCGCCTCCAGGCTCCGCGTGTAGTAGTCCATCGCGCGGTCGTAGCGGCCGAGCTCATGGTAGGCGACGCCGAGGGCGTTGAGCGCCTTCATCGCGCCGAGGTCGTCGCCCGCGGCCTGGAAGCCGTCGAGGGCCTTCTGGAAGGAAGCTATCGCCGGTCCGGGCCGGGTGAGGAAGTTTTCGCACCAGCCCACGTTGAGGTGCGCGGCGGCCAGGCCGGCTCCGTAGCCCGCTTCCTCAGCTAGGACGAGGGCCCGTTCGGCTATCGCCAAGGCGCCTTCCGGGTCGGCGAGCATCCTGTCCCAAGCCTCGGCGTTCTGGGCATCGACGCGCGTGAATCCGTCGCTCATGTCGATCCCGCCGCGCCGACCGCCGCGAGGGCTTCCTCGCGGTCATTGGCCGGCGACCAGACGCCGCCCCGCGCGTATTCGAAGGGGGCGAAGCCGGCCTTGTAGTCCATCTTGGGCGAGCCTGGAACCCAGAAGCCTAGATAGTAATAAGGCTTGCCGAGGGAGACCGCCAACTCCAGCTCCCGGAGGACCGACCAGGTGCCGAGGCTGCGCCGCGACTCCTCCGGATCGAAGGCGAAATACACGCTCGAAAGACCGCCCGGAAGGATGTCGAGATAGCCGGCCGCCACGAGTCGTCCGTCGGGCAGGCGGTACTCGGCTACGGCGCTCGTCGCGAGGGGGCCGTCCACGAGGAAACCCCGGTAGGCCTCGCGGTCCGGCTCGGCTTCCCGCTCGCCATGGCGCGCGGCGACATAGCGGCGGTAGAGGAGGTACCGCTCCTCGTCGTAGCCGGCGGGCACGAGCCTGACGCCGACCTCCGCGTTTTTCCGGAGGAGGCGGGCCTGCGACTTGGACGGGCGGAAGGACTCCGCCGAAAGGCGGAGGGGAACGCAACGGGCGCAGCTCGGACAGGCCGGCCGGTAAAAGAGATGGCCGCTCCGGCGGAAGCCGACGGCGAGGAGTTCTTCGTAGATCGCGGGATCGAGACTGGCGACGAAAAATTCCTCCGTACGCCAGGTCCTCCCCTCGAGGTAGGGGCAGGCGCCGCAGTCGCGCTCGCGCAGCGACACTCGCATTCGCGCCTCAGGCGAATTCAGCGGGGAAATCCCCTTCGCGGCCGAACTCGGGATCCACGGCGTGGAGATACTCCAAGGCTTCCTGGGCGCATTTCTGGGCATGCTCGTACCAGATCGCGTACAGCTCCGCGTCGAGGTGACCCGGAAAGGGCGAACCCTCGATCTCGCTCATGAGCTGGCGC
>JAEUJG010000536.1 GCA_016794765.1 Spirochaetaceae bacterium
TGGCGACGAGGTGCTCCACGATGCGCTCGTCGAGGTCGTTGGAGACGGCGATGAAGGCGTCCTCCAGGCCCTCCGCGTCGAGGGCCTTGCGGACCTCGCGGGAGAGGTAGTCGATGTCGCCCGAGTCGAGGCGCACGCCGAAGCGCTTGCCCCGCTCCGCCAGGGTCCGGCCCGCGGCGATGGCGTTCTTGACGCCCGAGCCGAGGGTGTCGTAGGTGTCGATGAGGAAGACGGTCCGGTCGGGGTAGATCGAGGCGTAGGCCTCGAAGGCCTCGCGCTCCGAGGGGTAGGTCATGACCCAGGAGTGGGCCATCGTGCCGAGGACGGGTATGCCGTACAACCTGCCGGCCAGGGCGTTCGAGGTGCCCTCGGCGCCGCCGATGTAGGCGGCGCGGCTCGCCGACAGGGCCCCGTCGGGGCCCTGGGCGCGGCGGAGGCCGAACTCCATGACGCGGCCGTAGCCGGAGGCGCGCCAGACGCGGGCGGCCTTGGTGGCGACGAGGCTCTGGAAATTGAGGTAGTTGAGTACGAGGCCCTCCACGAGCTGGGCCTCGATGAGGTCGGCGTGGACGCGGAGGAGGGGCTCCTGGGGGAAGATGACGCGTCCCTCGCCCTGGGCCCAGACCTCGCCGCGGAAGCGGAAGTCCGCGAGGTAGTCGAGGAAGCCGCGCTCGAACATGCCGAGGCCCTCGAGGTACGCGATGTCCTCGGGGGAGAAGCGGAACTCCCCGAGGGCGCGGAGGAGGGGCTCGAGGCCCGCCGAAATCGCATAACCTCCGTCAAAGGGCTGGCGGCGGAAGAAGACGTCGAAGACGGACCTGCGGAGGGCCCCGCCCTTCCAATAGCCCTGGGCCATCGTGAGTTCGTAGAAGTCGGTGAAGAGGGCGCTCTGCATGGCGGCCTAGTCCTCGAGCTCGGCGGCGCGGCGGAACTCGACGCCGAGGCCGCGGAGCTCCCCGAGCACGGAGGCGACCTGGCCCCGAGGCAGGTCCACGCCGCGGACGGCGTCCTCGACGATGGCGACGCGGTAGCCGAGCTTGATCGCGTCCAGGGCGGTGTAGCGGACGCAGTAGTCGGTCGCGAGGCCCGTGAGGAAGAGGCGCTCGACGCCGAGGGAGCGGAGCCAGCCGTCGAGGCCGGTCGGCGTGCGCCGGTCGTTCTCGAAAAGGGCGGAGTAGGAATCGAGGGCGCGGTGGAAGCCCTTCCGTAGGATGAGGCCGACCGGCTCCAGGGCGAGCCCGGGGTGGAAGGCGGCGCCGGCGGAGCCCTGGACGCAATGTTCGGGCCAGAGGATCTGCTCCACGCCGTTCGACTCGACCCTGTCCTGCGGGCGCCTGCCGGGCCAGCTCGCGGCGAAGGAGACGTGGTCGGCGGGGTGCCAGTCCTGGGTCGCCGCGACGAAGCGGAAGCGCCGGGAGATGCGGTTGATCGGGCCGACGACGGCGTCGCCGTCGGGCACGCCGAGGGCGCCTCCGGGGCAGAAATCGTTTTGCACGTCCACGATGAGGAGCGCGCTCCGTCCGACGTCGAGTCGCATGTTGTCGTTGCCTCCGCCGTTGTGATGCTTCGCTTGTCAATGATACCGCCTTTCGCCCCGAGGGGGAAGGCCGGGGGGGCGCCGCTCGGAGGAACCGCCGGCGCCGGCATCTTGTACCTGAGTGTTAATGTAATATAATTAGGGTGTCGTCCGCGCGATACGCCGACGGTCGCAGCCTGCCTGCGCCGTGCTTCCAACGTCGATCGAGGCGAATCCAGGGCTTAGCCTCGCCGACCGCCGCTCCCTTCGCGCCCGGGAGTCTCCGCATGTCCCGCAGCATTCCAAAAACCCTGTTCGCCGCCCTCGGCCTTCCCCTGCTCCTCGTGGTGCTTGCCGCGCCGCCGCGGCCCGTGCGGTCGGAGGCCGAGGAGGGCTTGAGGCTCTCAGGCTTCGCCGCCGGAGCCTTGCCCTTGGGCGCCGACGCCTCGGTTTTCACCTTCGGCTACGGCGGGGGACTGGAGGCCGGTTTTCCCCTCGCCCTGTCGGGCCGCCTGACCCTGGCGCCTTCCCTGGCCTTCGGCTACGCGCCCCTCGTCGGCGTAGCGGGCACGGGGATCGCGAGCCTCGAGCTCCGCGCCGCCCTGCGCTTCGAGGTCCTGCGGCTCGGACCGGTGGCGGTCTCCGCCGTCGCGGGCGGCGGCGGCTACGCCGCCTTCCTGAACGGCCGCTCCGCCTTCAATCCCGCCCTCTCGGGCGGACTTTCCCTCGATCTCCGCGGCCTCGCCGCGGAACCCTCCCTCGGCCTGTCCTACCGCGCCCTGCTCGGGCTTTCCGGCGCCTTGGAACTCAGGGCGGGGGTCGGCTTCGCGCTCGCCCCCTCTCCGGCCCAGGCGGGAGGCGACGCGGCCCCGAACCCGCCGGCGACGGGCAGTCCGCG
>JAEUJG010000542.1 GCA_016794765.1 Spirochaetaceae bacterium
GCGGGGCCGTCCGACCGCCTGCGGTTGAGGACGGCCCTTCTTTCAAGGGAGGGGCCAAGCATCATGAAAAGCCTCAGTTGCCAATTTGAAGGGCTGGCCGACCGGCAGGGCTTCAACGCCACCGTCCGCCACATACAAACGGTCATCGCGGCGGTGGACAGGGTGACCGCCAAGGAAAACCTCGCAGACGTCATCGGCGAGTACATCGAGGAAAAATCCCTCGACAAGGCGGAGGTTCTTCCCGTCGTCTCCATGGTCCTCGGTGAGAAGTTCAAATACCGGGCCGTCTCGGTCAACCTGCCCGCCGCGGCGGCGGATCTCGACGGGATCGCCGAAGAGGCCGCAAAGTGGAACGCCGTAGACCTCGTGGCGGTTTACCACCACCCCGACCTAGGCCCCTTGGTCGTCAACCCGAAGAATCCGAAGAGCCTGGCCAAGATCAACCGGCTTTCCAAGCACGAGATCGTCGCCGCCTGGGCGGGCCGCTTCGCCAAGGAAGCCGAAGCCGGAACCCTTGACGCCGCCGCCAGCGCCCTCGTCGAGCTTTTCGCCGGCAGGAAACCCAAGGTCAAGCCCGAGCTCCTCAAGGGCGACTGCGTCTACAAGGCCGCCAAGGAAAAACCCGCCTCCGGCGCCAAGGCTCCGAAGAGCAAGCCCCCGAAGGCTCCCGCAGCGGCAGCCGCCGCCCCCAAGCGCGGCAAGGCGGCCGCCCTTCCCGCGGTCCCCGCCGCCGCTCCCGTTCCCGAGCACAAGCCCGCCGTCGAGGCGGAGCGCGCCCTCAAGCCGGGCAACCGCATGACCCCGATGTACTCGGTCCAGGTCACCAACGAGCTCTTCCACAACGGCAACGTGGAGGCGTGGAAGCGCGTCATCGCCAGCTACAACGCGAAGTACCCGAGCCTCCAGGTCCTCGTGTATTACGACGGCGAGCGCATTACGGACATCAACTCCCTTTTCAAGTGGGGCAAGGTCAAGCACGGATCCTCGATCCAGTTCGCCGTCGCGGGCGACGAGATCCAGGGCGTCGCCAAACTCCAGCGGTATCTCGCGCAAGGCGCGAGCCCCCAATTCGAGGCCTTCCTTCGGGGCCCCGTCAACGCCGTCCTCCCGCTGTTCTAAGGCGCGGACGTTAGGAAAAAGGGAAGGACCATGAAGGACAACATTCATTTCTTCAGCCAGAACCAGACGGTCAAGAAGGGCGTCGACCTCGACAAGCTCGGCCAACGCGGCAGGCAGGCCAACGAATTCGCCGAGCTTTCGCTCCCCATCCTGCCGGGCTTCATCATCGACGCGGACGCGGCGGCCGGCCTCGCCGGGCAGAAGCTGATCGAAGCGATCCGCCCGACCCTGAAGAAGGTCGAGGAGATCGTCGACAAGCGCCTCGGCGACCCCAAGAAGCCACTCCTCTTCAAGATCGTCGTGTCGCCCAACCTCGCTATCTCGAATTACCCGACCCTCCACGATTTCGGGCTCGCCAAGGACACGGTCGAGGGCTTCGCCTCCGGCGTCGGCGACAACTTCGCGGCGCACGAGGTGCTTTTCCTCGTCCGCGGCATGCTGGCCGTCGAGGAGCGCGTCGCCGAGCTCGAGAAACGCGCGAAGGACCAGGAAAAATTGCAGGCCGCGACGGCCTCTGTGGCCAAGGCTCTCGGCTCGGAGAAGGCGCCCAAGGGCGCCGCCGCCCTCATGGGCGAGTACGCCCCCCTCCTGCCCGAAGGCTTCTTCGACGCCGCCGAGCGGCAGCTCGAGATCGCGCTGAAGCGCGTATCGCGCCTCATCGAGCTGGACGAGCAGGATGCCGAGGACACGGCCATCCTCGTGCAGCCGATGGTCTACGGCAACTACGGCAAGGGTTCCGCCTCCGGCGCCTTCTACACCCGCGACGTGGTCACGGGCGAGCGTCGGCTCCAGGGCGAGTTTTACCAGGAGCGCTTCAACGAGATCGGCGCCGCCGGCAAGGACATAAACGCCATCGACGCGGCCTACCTCAAGGACCTCGAGAAGATCGCCCGCAAGCTCGAGGATCGCCACATGGAGATCCGCCAGATCCGCTTCACCGTGGAGAACAAGAAGCTCTGGCTCATCGAGCAGCGCCAGGTCGTCGCCAAGAGCACCCAGGCCGACCTCAAGCTCCTCCTCGACCTCAACGCGCGGAAGGTCGTGGACGAGGCCTTCGTCGTCCAGTCCATAGCGCCCGGCCGGCTCAACGAGATCCTCCATCCCGTGGTGAACCTCTCGAGCGTCAAGAAGCTCAAGGGCGTCTCCGGCGGCATCACCGGCGCCCCCGGAGCGGCCATTGGCCGCGTCTACTTCAGCACGGAAAGCCTCCTCGAGGCCTACAGGAACGCCCAGCAGCGCGGCGAGGACAAGCGCATGATCCTCGTCATGCCCTCCACCTTCGCCGAGGACGTCAAGGCCATCGAGGTCGCGCAGGGAGTTCTTTCCTGCGAGGGCGGCTACTCCGCCCACGCCTCCGTCGTCGCCAGGCAATACGGCAAGGTGTCCCTCGTCAAGCCCGAGATGCGGATCCGCGGCAAGAAGGCCACGATCGGCGAGCTTTCGGTGGCCGAGGGCGACTACATCACCATCAACGTGCCGTACTACGGCGACGCCAACGTCTGGGAGGGCAAGGCCGACCTCATCGAGCCCGACCCGAAGGATTCCGGCCTCCTCGACTTCATCGCGATGGCCAAGCGGCAGATGAAGCGCTTCCACGTGCGCGCCAACTCCGACTCGCCCCGCGACGCGGCTCTGGCCCTCATGTTCGGCGCGGAGGGCATCGGCCTCTGCCGCACCGAGCACATGTTCTTCAACGAGAAGCGCATCAACGTGATCCGCGAGATGATCCTCTCCGACAGCCGCGAGGAACGGATCAAGGCCCTCGACAAGCTCAAGCCCATGCAGCGGGACGACTTCTACGGCCTCTTCAAGGTCATGGCCGGCAAGGAGGTGACGATCCGCCTCCTCGACGCGCCGCTCCACGAATTCCTGCCGCACAATCCCGGCGAGATGGAAGCGCTCATCGCGCACCTGGGCGCCAGGAAGGGCGCGAAGAAGCTCACGAAGCCCGAGATCCAGGCCCGTTGCGACGCCTTGTCCGAGTTCAATCCCATGCTCGGCCACCGCGGCTGCCGCATCGCGGTCTCCTATCCCGAGATCTACGAGATGCAGGTACGGGCCATCTTCGAGGCGGTCTACAAGCTCCAGAAGGAGAAGGTGGACGTGCGCCCCGAGGTGATGATCCCCATCGTCATGAACGCGGCGGAGCTCAAGCTCATCGTCTTCGGGAAGAAGATCGAGGGCAAGACTTACCGCGGCCTCGTGGACATCGAGGAGGAAGTCCGCAAGGAGCTCGGCGCCAAGGCCGTGCCCTACAAGATCGGCACCATGATCGAGCTTCCCGCGGCCGCCCTCGCGGCGGGGGAGATCGCCCGCTACAGCGAGTTCTTCTCCTTCGGCACGAACGACCTCACGCAGACGACCCTCGGCATAAGCCGCGATGACTTCAACTCGTTCATGCCGGACTACTCGCTCTACGACCTCATCGAGGGCAATCCCTTCTCCAAGCTCACCGCCCCCGTGAAGGACCTCGTCGCCCTGGCGACGAGCCGCGGCAAGCTCTCGCGGCCCGGCCTCGTGACCGGCCTTTGCGGCGAGCACGGCGCCAATCCGGACAACATCCGCTTCTGCATGGACGCGGGGTTGGATTACGTCTCCTGCTCGCCCTACCAGGTGCCGCTCTCCATCACGGCCGTCGCCCAGGCTGAGATCGAGCGACGAAACGCCGCCAAGTAGTCTTCCGTCAATCGCCTAACGCGCAAGAGGCCGCCCTTCCGGGCGGCCTCTTTTCATTCGCGCCGGGGCGGTGCGGTCCCGCTGCCCGGCTCCGATAGCCCATTCCCAAAGGTGCGTTCAGGGCGGCGTCCGCCGAGTCCGACCGCGAAAAAAAGACCGCCCGGAACGGGCGGTCTCCTGGGGGAATCGAACTTGGGCTTATTCTGCGCTGAACTCCCAAGCCATCGCCGTCTTTATCTTCGCGGCCACGGAGGCGGCGACCTTCTTGGCGTCGGAAAGGGGAATGCCCGCTTCCTTGTTGAAGGTCTTTTCGAAAAAGAGCTGCATGGAATCAATGACATCGGGGAGCGCGTAGAAGACGAAGGAGAAGTTCATTCCCGTAGGACGCATGACGGTGAAGGAACCGTAGGAAATGACCGCGTTCTTGCCGTAATAGATCTTGCTCTGGTTCTTGCAGGAATAGGCCTCCAGCTCGTTGAAGCGGTGGGGTATCTGTTCGGCGGTCGGTCGAACGTAGGGCTCCATCCCCTTTTGGTGGTAGTTGGCGGGTTCGACGAGTATGTGCAGTTTCTTGCCGTCGGTCTGGAAGGTAAGCCCGTCTTCGTTCGGATAAATCGATTTGACGTTGGAATAAGCGACTATCTCGTAGCGGCTGTACGCGGTGTGGGTGCTGAAAAAGGAGGAAACGAGATATCCGTGATCCTTCGGCAGGGCGCTCTTGGCGTAGGCGTCGAAAAGATCCATAGCTTTTACCGGCATTGGGAGCCTCCTTTAAGGAGTATAGCATCGGCGGGAAAAAGCGCAATACTCGCCGCCGGGTAAATCGGGCATCGCGAGCGGGGACTTTAGTCGCCTTTGTTTCCCGGCAGCCTCTTGACCGCGGCCTTGCCGGAGGTCTTGGCGGAAGTTCTGGCGGGGGACTTGGCGACAATCTTGTCGACGGAGGGGCCGGTCGTCTTGGCGGTGGACTTGCCTCCGGTCTTGGCGCCGGTCTTGGCGAAGGTCCGGCCAAGGGTCTGGTCGCCGTTTTTATCGGTCTTGGGTGCCTTCGCAGAGGCGGATTTCCTGGGCGCCGCGGCGCCGGCCGGACGCGCTGGGCGGGGGATGGCGCCGCCCGATCCGCCGGTAGCCCGGTGGGCGCGCTCCCGGGGATCCAGCTCCTCGGCCTTTTCGTAGGCGCTGCGGGCGAAGGCATCGAGGCCGCCGCGTTCATAGGTCTTGCCGAGATCGCGCCAGGCGCGGGGATTTTTCGGTTCGAGCTCCACGGCGGTGCGCAAGGCGTCAACTGAGGCTTCGGTGCGGCCTCGCCGGCCGTAGAGGATGCCGAGCACGATCCAGGGCGCCGCGGCTTTCTTGACCGAGGCCGGGGCTTTTTCGAGCAGGGCAAGGGCGTAATCCCCCCTCCCGTCGCGTTCGAGGCAAAGCGCCAAGGCAAGGAGCAACTCCTCGTCCTCTGGCGCGCGTCGCAGAAGGTCGCGGTAGAGTATCGCGGCCTCGCGGAAGCGGCCGGAATTGCGGTAGGCCAGGGCGAGGAGACGGCGATACCGCTCGCTCGACTGGGCGTAGGCGAGTCCCGCCTCGAGGCATGAGGCAGCCGTTTCCCAGTCGCCGAGGGCGACCAGCCGATCGAGGTACTCGCGGCGGATTTTTTCGTTGTCGGGATAGGCTTCGAGATAGGCTTCAAAAGCCTCCGCGAGGCCCGCCTCGTCGCCG
>JAEUJG010000582.1 GCA_016794765.1 Spirochaetaceae bacterium
CGTCCCGGCATCACGGCCTCTCTTTCGGCGCCTTCCTCATCCCGACCAACCACGCGGTCTGGATCGACGTTCCCGGGATCGAGAGAAAGGAAGGCACCTCCTACTACAACGAGGACGAGATAGACGCCATTGTCGATACGCTGCGAGCCATCCGGGCAAGCGAAGGCTGGGAGAATTTCGTCGCGAGCGAACGAACCGTGAAGGAGATCGGCGTAATCTCCTTTTACGGCTCGCAGACCTCCCGCCTCCGCGACCGCCTCACCGGAGAGCTGGATTTGCGGGAACTCCAATGCCGCGTGCGGCCCGTCGACAAGTTCCAGGGAATGGAGCGCGACATCGTCATCGTTTCCCTCGTGCGCTCGTCGCGGAGGGAGGAGGAGACCGGTGGGCGAAAGCGCAACTACGGCATCGGATTCGCTAAGGACTACAGGCGCATCAATGTCGCTTTCTCCCGGGCGCGACGACTCCTCGTGATAGTCGGTGACAGGCAGCACTTCTGCCGTCAAGACGACACGGAGGCATCCGGATACTACCGGCGCATCTGGGACACGATCAGCAACCGCGGCGCCACCAGGACATGTGAACAACTCGTGGCCGCGCTGGAACGGGGAGGCATGGCGTGATACTCGATAGGGAGCCTTCAGGGCTCGACCAGGAAACCCGCGCCGCTCTCGCCAGGAACCTCGCTTTTTCCGATGAGGTCCTGGCGGTGTCCGAAGCCCGCTTCGCGCTCGAGGCGGGAGACTTCAAGGTCCAGGTCCGCAGGGGAAGAAAGACGACGACCTTCGAAGCCGCGGCGCTCGAGGCCATCCAGGATAGCGGAGGCATGAAGCCGCGCGATCTTGGGAAGATGCTCGGCTTTGACGAGGAGGACGCCGATTTCGCGAACCGGCTTTGCGCCCGGCTCTTCGACCTCAAGGCGGTGTTCGGCGATCCGAGCCATGTTGTATTGAGTCCCGCCGGGAGTGAAAGCGTCGCCACCGGGACAATGCCCGAGACCAAGGAAGAGCGTATCAGCCTTGTCCTCCCCGGATTCGGAGGGCCGCCCCGGGAGTCAATTCCCGTCCCTCGCAAGATATCGGCGGGCCTGGTCAAGCTTGTGTCGTGGTCCGATGAGGGCACGGCACAGGCCCAGGACGGGGACGCCGTCCTGGAGCAGGCCAGGCTGCAGCATCCCGATCTCCACAATCCCGACAACGGAGTGTGGATCGAACCGCAAAGCCTGAGGCAAGTGCGCCGGGGCAGCTGTTCCATGACCAGGAAATGCGCCCTCGTGCGGTCGCGCCTCAATGGCGAGACGCGGCTTGTCCCCTTGCCTCGCGAAAAGGATCCCGAGGGAAACGCCTTTGTGGCCCGAATAGCCTCTCGCGCCGTGACGGAAAGGGATCGCCTTCTCGCGGAGTTCGAGGAAGCGCGAAAGCTCGATCCTTCTTCGCTTGTCGAGGCGCCGCCTGCGGCCGATCCCCGCGAGGAGATACTCAAGCTGATCAGGGAGGCGAAGCAAGAGGAGAACGAGAAGCGCATCAAGGAGCTTCAGCTTCAATACAGCCAACTTCAGCCACGTTACTACAACACATACGCCTTCGAGGAAGAGCTCCTGTCCGTGTTCGCGCGTTCCTCGGTGATCTGGATCAAGAGTCCCTTCGTCCGGCAGTACGCGATGAGGGAAAGGGCGCGGCAAATAGAGAACGCGTTGCAGCGGAAGGCGACCATCGTGCTCGTCGCCTCCCTCCCGGAAGGTAGGGAGCAGGAAAACGTGGATCCCCGGGTGCGCGAGGACCTCGAGAATCTGACGCGGGATCGCGAACGCTTCCTTTTTGTCGAGTCGCAGGTTTTCCATACCAAACTCATGTACTCCTTCGGTCCCGAGAGCTACGCCTACCAAGGGAGCTTCAACATACTCTCGTTCATGGCGCGGGAGGGCGAGCGACTTGTGCGTGACGAGACGATGGTGCGTCTTCCTTGGGAAAAAGCCGCCGCGGCCGTCTTCGACGCGGAGCGCGATGCGGTTATCCGCACTCTCGAGGGTAGTCTTCGCGGGATCGAAGCAAGTCTGGAGGCAAGAAAAAAGACAAATCCCAAGATCATCGACCGCGCACTCGAGGACAAGGCCGCCATGCTCGCCAAGAAGATCGCCTTGGTCAGGAACCTGCCGATTCCTCTCCTCAAGGAAGAGCCATGAACTTCGACTCCATCCGCGTGGAAGGCACGCTGTTTTCCGCCGAGCTCCTATCCAAGCTCGACGAGGGCTACAAGGGGCAGGCGCCGAAGGACTTCGGCTTCGGGCCGCGGGAGCGGGTACGCGACCGGATCATGGAGACCTGGGGCGACCTAGGCGAGCAGTGGAAGGTGTTCAGGCGGCGGCGCGAGCGGCTTCCCGAGGGGGAGGCCGGCACGACGGAGACGCGGCGCTTCTGGATGGAGCCCTTTTTCGCGGCCCTGGGCTACGAGCTTGAGCTCCAGCGCTCGGGCGAGACGATCGCGGGGCGGAATTACGCGATCAGCCACCGCGACGCGCGGCGGGCGGGGCTCCCTGTCCACATCCAGGGCTGCGGGACGAGCCTGGACCGGAAGCCGATCAGGGGCGGGCTCTCCGCGCACGCTCTCGTGCAGGAGTACCTGAACCTCGCGGACTCGAAGCTCTACGCCCTCGTCACGAACGGCCTCGTCCTGCGCCTGGTGCGGGACTGCGGGCGCATCTCGCGGCTCTCCTATTTCGAGTTCGACCTAGAGCGCATGTTCGAGGGGGAGCTCTACGCGGAGTTCGCCGTCCTCTTCCGCTTCCTCCACGCAAGCCGCTTCAACACGGATCCCGAGGAGGCCGCGGCCTCCATCATCGAGGGCTACCACGAGGAGAGCGAGGCCGAGGGCGGACGGATCCGCGAGTACCTTTCCTCCGCGGTGGAGGAGGCGATCCGCCTCCTCGGGAACGGCTTCCTGGAGGCGGACGCGAACGAGGAGCTCAGGCGCCTCGCCGCCTCGGGCGGGCTCTCCGCGCGCGACTACTACCACGAACTCCTCCTCCTCGTGTACCGCCTCCTCTTCCTCATGGTGATCGAGGAGCGGGGCCTCGTCTTCGGTCCCGAGTCGGCGGAAGGGGAGGGCGCGCGGAAGGCCGCGATCTACGACCGCTACTACTCGATGCGCCGTTTGCGGCGGCTCTGCGGCACGCCCCTCGCCGACCTGGACCGCCACGCGGACTGGCACCGCCTCCTTTCGGAGACCTTCGCCCTCTTCGACGAAACAGGCCGGGGAAAGGCCCTCGGCGTCGCTCCTCTGGGTGGCGACCTCTTCCGCTCCAACGCCCTCCCGCGGCTTTCCCGGGCGCGGCTTCCGAACCGCGCGCTCAAAGAGGCGCTTTCCCGCCTCGACTCCTTCATGGACGAGAAGCGGAAGCTCCCCGTGCGCGTCAACTACGCGAGCCTCAACGTGGAGGAATTCGGCTCCGTCTACGAGGGACTCCTCGAGCTCGAGCCCGTCTTCACCTCGGGGAGCGGGCGGCCCGGCTTCGGCTTCGCCCAGGGCACGACGCGGGGCGACACGGGCAGCCACTACACGCCGGACGAGCTCGTCCAAAAGCTCGTTAAGGCGGGCGTGGAGCCCACGATCGATGAGGCTCTCGAGCGCGCCGCGGAGCGGAGCTCCGGGCGGTCCAAGGCAGAGGCCGCGTGCGAGGCGGAGGCGGCCTTGCTTTCCTTGCGCGTTCTCGACTCGGCCTGCGGCTCGGGCCACATGCTCCTCGGCGCCGCGCGGCGGATCGGCCTCGAGCTCGCCCGCGCGCGCCACGGGGAGGACCAGCCCTCGCCCGAGCATCTCCGCGAGGCGGTGCGCGAGGTCATTTCCCGCTGCGTCTACGGCGTGGACATGAACCCCCTGGCCGTGGAGCTCTGCAAGGTGGCGCTCTGGCTCGAGGCCCACGAGCCAGGGAAGCCCCTGGGCTTCCTGGACCACCGGATCAGGTGCGGCGACTCACTCGCAGGCCTGGGGAGATTCGAGGAGCTCGAGGCGGGCATCCCGGACATTTGCTTCACGGCGAAGCCCGGGGACGACAAGAAGACGACAGGCGCCCTCCAGAAGCGGAACGCGAAGGAGCGCGCGGAGGTCGAGGTCCGGCAGAGCATGCTGAGCTGGGGCAACGACTGGGCAAGGGCGAGCCGCACGGCCGCCGCTAGCGGGCTGGCCGAGCTCGAGGCGATCGCCGACTACGAGCTAGCCTCCACGGAAGAGAAGCGGGCGCGCTACGAGCGCCTCCGGGGGAGTGATGAGGCGCGGGGCCTTGTCGCCCTCGCGGACGCCAAGACCGCGCAGTACTTCCTCCCCATCCTGGAAGGCCAGGCGGGGAGCGCGACGACGGAAGGCCTCTTCCGCGCGGCGCTCGAGGGCGAGCTGTCCCCTGAGCGCCTTCCGGGCCACGCGGCGGCGAAAGGAACGGCGCGGGAACGGCGGTTCTTCCACTGGTTCGCCGAGTTCCCCGGCGTCCTCGCGAGTCCCGAGAAAGGCTTCGACGTCGTTATCGGGAACCCGCCCTTCCTGGGCGGACAGAAGCTCTCCGGCACCTTCGGGCCTGAGTACCTGGCCTACCTCAAAGCGGTCTATCCGCCCGCGGGGGCGATGGACCTCGTGGGCTTCTTTTTCCGCCGGAACTTCGAGCTCCTCAAAAAAGGCGGGCGCATGGCCCTCATCTCCACGAAGACAATCGCGGAGGGCGGGACGCGGGAGGGAAGCCTGGACGTCATCGCGAAGGTGGGGACGATCTACTGGGCGGTGAAGTCCATGCCCTGGCCCGGCCGGGCGGCGGTGAGCGTGAGCCTCGTGGCGATCAGGAAGGCTTTAGTTCCGGGGCCCTTTGTCCTCAACGGGAAGCCCGCAGATCGGATCAGCCCCTACCTCGACGACGCGAAGAGCCTTGGCAATCCCCATAGGCTCGCGGAGAACGCGGGGAAGAGCTTCCAAGGCTCCATCGTCCTCGGCTCGGGCTTCGTGCTAAGTCCCAAGGAGGCGACGGTGATCATCGAACGCGATTCCAAGAACCGCGAGGTGCTCTTCCCCTACTTGAACGGCGAGGACCTCAACTCGCGGCCCGACGTGAGTCCGAGCCGTTGGGTGATCAACTTTTTCGACTGGCCCTTACGGCGGAAGAAGCCCGGGGAGGCCGCTAACCCTGAGGACGCCTGGGAATGCGCGTCCGAAGGCTATGAAGGCCCGGTGGCGGAGGACTATCCCGACTGCCTCGAGATCGTCGAGCGGCTCGTGAAGCCGGAGCGGTTGGCACAAAAGGATGCTGGTGGGCGCCAATATTGGTGGCGATTCCTGCGGCCAAGGCCTGAGCTTAATCGCGCTATCGCGGGGATGGAGCGTGTAATAATCCTTGCTTTAAATAGCCGTACATGTGCATTTACATTATCTGAAACTAGTCTGGTGTTTTCTCATATGATCGGTGTAATCACTGATGAATCAGCTATGTTTAGTTGCCTTTCAGCATCGACGCATTTTTTTTGGGCATGGAAATATGCATCGACGCTAAAAGGAGACCTACGTTATACGCCATCCGATGTCTTCGGAACCTTCCCCTTCCCCGACTGCCTCCGCCCCGGCGCTCCGCGCGACGAGCTCGAATTAGCGATGCGCGCGGAGCTCGAGGCGGCGGGGAAGGCCTACTACGAGCGCCGCGCCGCCCTCATGCTCGAGCTCAATCTCGGCCTCACGAAGACCTACAACCTCTTCCACGACCCGAAGCTCGACCTCGCCCTCGTCGCGGGGGCGCTCAGGAAGTCGGGCGGGAAGGGGAGTCCCGAGGACTGCCTGGCGGGCCTCCTCGAGCTCCGGGAGCTCCACCGGGCCATGGACCTCGCCGTCCTCAAAGCCTACGGCTGGGTGGACCTGGAGCCGGGGCACGGCTTCCACGAGCTCGACTTCCTCCCGGAGAACGACCGGACGCGCTACACGATCCGCCCCGAGGCGCGGCGGGAGGTGCTGGAGCGGCTCCTCGAGCTGAACCAGAGGAGGCACGCGGAGGAGAAGGAGAAAGGGGAGGGAGGGGCGGGCGCTTCCTTTGGCGAGGAGGCGGCGGAGGGGGAGGCGGAGTTCAGGCTGGAGGGGGCAGCCCTCTCCGGACAGAATAGGGGAGCAACGGGAGCGCGCCATGGCCGAGCCTGAACGCATCGAGGTGTTGTTGCGCGACCTTGTCGGCTATGACCGTGAAACGGAGTGGATCGAATTCAAGGTCGACAACGACAAGCCAAGCGACATAGGCGAGTATCTCTCCGCTCTGTCGAACGCCGCGAGAATGGCGGATCAGCCCTTCGGTTATCTCTGCTTCGGCGTGGAGAACGCGACGCATCGCATCGTCGGCACGACAACGAGGCTCGACGAGGCTCGCGTCGGCGGCGAGCCGCTTGAGCCTTGGCTTGCCCGCCTTCTCGAGCCGCGCGTTGATTTTACGCTTCAATCGGGAGAAATCGACGGGAACAAAGTCTTCGTGGTGACGGTCGCCGCGGCTCGCGGCAGCCCCACCGCGTTCTCCGGCGTCGAGTACCTCCGGATCGGGCCGCACAACAAGAAGCTCAAGGCCTATCCGGAGCGTGAGGCGAAACTATGGGGGAGACTCCGCGGCGCGACGTTTGAAGGATCCACGGCAGAGGACTGCCTCGATGACGAAGGTGTCCTCTCCCGGCTCGATGTGGGAGGCTTCTTCGAGCTTGTCGGTCAGTCGATTCCGGATCGAGCCTACATGTTCGACCGGCTTGAGAAGGAACGCGTGATCCGCCGCTCCCAGGGACGATGGGAAATCACCAATATGGGCGCGGTCCTTTTCGCGAAGGATCTACGGCAGTTTGCGCATTTGGTCAGGAAGGCCGTTCGCGTCATCCAATATCGCGGAAAGGGGCGCGTTGAAACCGTCGCTGAGCAGGAAGGCCGCAAAGGCTACGCTCTCGGCTACTCCGGGCTTATCGCGTACATCATGGACAGGCTTGGCACGGGAGAAGTCATCGAGCAGGGGCTACGGCGTTCCGGGGCTCCCTACCCGGAGATACTCGTGCGGGAGATCGTCGCCAACGCAATCATCCACCAGGATTTCGAGATTTCCGGAGCGGGGCCGATGATCGAGCTCTTCGACGATAGGATTGAGATCACCAATCCGGGCGTGCCGATCATATCTCCCTTGCGTTTCATTGACCATCCGCCGCGCTCAAGGAATGAACAATTGGCCTCGTTCATGCGTCGCGTGAGCATATGCGAGGAACGCGGCAGCGGCATCGACAAGGCCGTCACCGCGCTCGAAGGCCGGATAATGCCGCCCTTGCGCTTTGTCCAGGAGGAGGACTTTTTCAAGGTCGTCATCCAATCCGCCAGGCCCTTCCGGGATCTCGAGGCCGATGACCGGATAGCCGCGTGCTACCAGCATTGCTGTCTTCGGCACGCTGAGAATTCGGCCATGACGAACAAGACGCTTCGGGAGCGCTTCGGCATTGAAGAGAAGAACTACTCGATGGTCTCGCGGGTCATCACGGATGCCAAGGCCGCCGGATTGGTCAAAGACGCGGATCCGGAAAACCGTTCGCGAAGAGACGCGCGCTATGTGCCGTTTTATGCCTGATGTATGTGACGGACATGTGACTGATGGTGGTGAGTCCCGAGAGTCAAGTGTGGGCACCACAATATATTGTGTTTCCATTTTCCTATTTCCTTATCATTGACCACAATCGAGCACTTGGGATCGAAAACGGAATTGTGATTCTTTGACTATAGGACGAAGCGAGGGAACGTCAGATGAAGATTTATAAGCTTATGAACGAGAACGGCGAGATTACGGAGAGCCCTGAGCCTGGCACCCCGGGTGGCAACCGGGATTTAAGGATTTATGGCCGTCTAGACCGCTGGTCCGCGAACATCTACGTGAAGAAGGGCAGCTACCAGAGGGCCAGGGTGTTTTTCAAGGATGAGGCCACAGCC